>CAZWUO010000019.1:0-31516 GCA_964636675.1 uncultured Ectothiorhodospiraceae bacterium | reverse complement strand
CTTCCATTTCCCATTTTAATTGTCCGATACCGAGTTTATTTGCTAGCGGTGCGAAGATATGTTTAGTTTCGAAGGCTACGGTTTTTTGCTGTTCTTCGGTCTTGTGTTTCAGGTGGCGCATGCGAAGTAATTGATGCGCTAACAGGATAAATACGACCCTCACATCGTTCATCATGGAAAGTAACATCATGTGATGTGACTCGGTGCTGCGTTTTTCCTTAGTCGAGTTTTCAGTAGAAATTTTCTGAAATTTTTCTATCCAGCTATTTTCTTCATTAATGAGTTGCACTGCTTCTCGATAGAGTTGATAAACTGGGTTTCCAAACTTGGAAATGATTATTTTTTCATCTTTGCGGGTGTTTGGGTGGGCAAAAATGATGGCAGCAGTGATTGTTTCTACATCAACATGAATGCTGGCCAATATATCGGATAATTCCTGGGTTGTATTGTGTGGCGAATCAGCGTTGGCAGCGTTTAGCGCTCGTTGAATCGTATTAAGTTCTTCGCATGTGTAAGTTTCTTCGAAGTTATAACTGTTTTTCAGTTTCATTTAACTGAGCACCTCAGGCCCAAATATTACGCTTCCTTAGCGATAGTATCACAATGCTTGTTTAATATTCGATAGGTTTAATCGTAGATGTATGATAAATAAGTAATAAATTTTTTTTTGGGTTTGTGTGAATAGTGTGATTTCTGTCCCAGTATCGGTTACAAAGTCTCGGGATATTTCTAGAATGTCCGATTTTATGTGATGTGTCTTATGATAGCGGTCGAGTGAGTGTATGAACCTAAAGATGAATAAGTCGGGTTGGAAGCTGGAACAACAAAAAGGTTTTACGGTGGTTGATCTGGCCGGAGTGATTGTTGGGGCAGGGCTTGCTTTGGGTGTTGCTATTCAGGGGGCTGATCTCGTGGGTTCTGCGCGATATGTTCAGTTTTATGACGAGTTACAAGTTATGGAAACGCAGCTATGGTCTTTTTATGAAAAGCAGGGACGTTGGCCGGGTGATTGTAATGCAGATGGTGTGATGGGTTTCCAGCCGGCGAATGCGGTTGGTGCGAGCATTGATCTGGAACCCGTGGGAAATGGATGCAAAGTTGAGTCTTTGTCGACGGTTTTACAAGAAATGAAGTATTACGGAGTCATTGCATCGGATGCTAATAATGAAGCGTTGATGCAACATGAATTTGGTGATTATTTTCAGCTAGGACATACGGTGAATTCCGCCACTCCAGTGTTGCAATCAAATGTTATCGTGGCGTACGGGGTGCCACAACACATTGCTAAAAAGATGGATTTTGAAATAGACGGTGTCGAAAATGGTCAGCAGGGTCGTCTGCGTCGATGGGATGAACTAGGCGCTGGTAGCGCATGGCCAAATGCACATAAAGCAGGGGACAGTTCGGTAGCACTGGCCTATTTCTTTGAGTCAAAAGTCCCTTGATTTGAATTCAATATACTCTGACTATCTCTGCAAAAAATTATTATTGTGCAGAGATAGATCGCAATACACAGAGTTTAGATGTATTAGTTTAGACTTTATAATATTCTCTATACCATGCAACGAAATTCGCAATGCCTGTTTCAATTTTGGTATCAGGCTTAAATCCTATATCTTTTTGCAATGCAGTAACATCTGCATAAGTTTCGGGTACATCGCCGAGTTGCAGTGGTAAGAAGTTTTTCTCAGATTTTTTGCCGACACATTCTTCAATGACTTCGATATAGCGCATTAACTCCACAGGTTGGTTATTGCCGATATTATAAATTCGATAAGGCGCTAGGCTGGTTGCCGCGTCAGGAGCATCGCCGCTCCACTGTTCATTGGGTTTTGCGGTATTATCCAGCGTTCGTATAACACCTTCGACGATGTCATCGATATAGGTGAAGTCACGTTTATGTTTACCATGATTAAAGACATCAATGGGTTTGCCTTCAAAGATGTTTTTGGTAAACATAAATAAGGCCATATCGGGGCGTCCCCAGGGACCATAAACCGTAAAAAACCGTAAGCCAGTTGTTGGTAGCTTATATAGGTGACTATAGGTATGCGCCATTAGCTCATTACTTTTTTTGCTTGCTGCGTATAAGCTTACTGGGTGGTCTACATTGTTATGGACTGAAAAAGGCATTTTTGTATTCGCGCCATAAACTGAGCTGCTGGATGCGTAAACGAGATGTTCAACATCGTAATGGCGGCAGCCCTCAAGAATATTCATAAAGCCGATAATGTTTGAGTCAATATAGGCATGTGGGTTTTCCAACGAATACCGTACACCTGCTTGTGCAGCAAGATTGACTACACGTTGTGGTTGATATTTTTTAAAGGTGTTTTCTATATTTTCTCGATCTTCCAGATTAATGCGCACTTCTGTAAATGCTGGGTGATCTTTAATTTTTGCGAGTCGAGCTTCTTTTAACGTGGGATCGTAGTAGTCGTTTACATTGTCAATGCCGATAATTTCATCGCCTCTAGCAAGTAATCTTTGCGCGAGTTTGTTACCGATAAATCCAGCTGTACCAGTTATTAATACTTTCATTATTTTGCCTTAGGTTGGTTTTTGATTTTATATCTTGATCCTACAAGAGTTTATGCTCAGTGGATGCGAGTAGTTTGGTGATCATTAAAGCCGTGCGTCTACTTGTTCAACTGGAAATAAAGCTTTTACATCGTATAATATGCAATTATTATTGCCGAGTGCGCGAACCTTCTCTACGCCCATTTGTTTAAACTCGTCATGTGATACCGCTAAAATGATTGCATCGTAATAGCCTTTTTCGGGCTTTCTAATGGGCGTAATGGCGTATTCATGTTGCGCTTCTGCAGTATTGGCCCAGGGGTCATAAACATCAACATTTGCATGATAGCCTTTTAGCTCTTCTATGATGTCAATGGCGCGCGTGTTGCGTAAGTCAGGGCAGTTTTCTTTGAATGTTAGGCCTAGAACCAGGATGTTGGCGCCTACCACGTGGATGCGTTTTTGGGTCATCATCTTTATGACCGTCTCCGCGATGTAGCTTCCCATGCCATCATTAATTCTGCGTCCGGAGAGTATCACTTCAGGATGATAGCCAACCTCTTGTGCTTTGTGGGTGAGATAGTAGGGATCTACACCAATGCAGTGTCCGCCGACGAGGCCGGGTCGAAACGGTAAAAAATTCCACTTTGTACCCGCAGCTTCAAGTACTTCTATAGTATCGATTCCAAGTTTATTGAAAATAAGCGCAAGCTCGTTAATAAGTGCGATATTGACGTCACGTTGAGTATTTTCTATAACTTTCGCAGCTTCCGCGACTTTAATGCTGCTTGCTTTGTGAGTGCCTGCAATGATGACTGACTGATAAATTTCATCTACAAAATCGGCAACTTCAGGCGTGGAGCCTGCCGTTACTTTTAAAATATTAGTGACGCGATGCTCTTTGTCTCCGGGGTTGATGCGTTCAGGGCTGTAACCCACATAAAAATCTTTGTTGAACGTCAGGCCAGAGCCTTGCTCCAACAAGGGAACACAGACTTCCTCGGTGGCACCTGGGTAGACCGTCGATTCGTAAATAATAATGTCGTTCTTTTTTATAACGGATGATAGGGCTTTTGATGCGCTTTCGAGAGGGCTTAAATCGGGTCGTTTAAATTTATCGATAGGGGTAGGAACCGTGACGATAAATACATTGCATTCCGCTATTTCCGCTAATGAGGTGGTATAACTTAATTTTTTAGCTTGGACTAATTCTTCAGGCGCAACTTCCAAGGTGCTATCTTTGCCCGACTTTAACTCCTCAATTCGAGGAGAGTTGATATCAAATCCGATGGTGCTTATTTTTTTACCAAACTCCACTGCCAGTGGAAGTCCCACATAACCAAGTCCAATAATCGCAATTTTTGTATTTTCTAGTTTAAACATTATTTTTCCTTTGTATAAATTTTCCTCGGTGTCTCTTGTGGGTCAGTCTCGTCATCGGACACAACAAAACTAAGCTGAGTGACTATAGTTTTATAGATAGGCCACGCCCGATACCATAATAATCAAAACCCAGTGTTTGCAGCGTTTTTGGGTCATAAATATTACGCCCGTCGAATATAACTGGGTGACTTAATTCAGACTTGATACGGTCAAAATCGGGACTACGAAATATTTGCCACTCAGTCATGATAACCAACATGTCTGCGCCTTTTAAGGTGTCGTATTCATCTGTACAAAGACTGAGGTCGGGTCGATTGCCATATATTCGCTGAGTTTCTTCCAAAGCCTCGGGGTCAAAAGCTTGTACTTTTGCACCTGCCGACCATAATGCTTCCATAAGTGTTCGGCTGGGCGCTTCCCGCATGTCGTCGGTATTGGGTTTAAACGCGAGTCCCCAGAGGGCAATCGTTTTACCACTCAAGGTGTTGTTGAAATGTTTGCTGATTTTTGCAAAAAGTACTTCTTTTTGGCGTAAATTCACCGCTTCAACGGCACTCAATAATTCGGCCTGATATCCTACCGCTCTAGCAGTACGTTCCAGAGCCTGAACATCTTTTGGAAAGCATGAGCCTCCGTAGCCAGAACCGGGGTAGATGAAATGATAACCAATTCTAGGGTCGGAGCCAATGCCGGTTCTGACGTTTTCGATATCTGCGCCTAGGCGCTCTGCGAGATTAGCGAGTTCGTTCATAAAGCTGATTTTTGTAGCCAACATTGCGTTCGCTGCATATTTAGTCAGTTCTGCCGAGCGAATGTCCATGGCGACAATTCTATCGTGATTACGGTTAAAGGGAGCATAGAGTGCTCTTAATAATTCCGTTGTCCGTGGATTGTCAGTTCCTATAACAATACGATCTGGTTTCATAAAATCGTCGAGTGCGGCGCCTTCTTTTAAAAATTCAGGATTCGATACAACATCAAATTCCAGCTTAAGATCTCGCTGAGCAAGTGTATCATTGATTTTAGTGCGGACTTTATCTGCTGTTCCTACCGGTACGGTCGACTTATCGATGACAACGCGGTACTCATCCATGTTTTCACCAATGCTTTTAGCAACGGCTAATACATATTGCAAATCGGCCGAGCCATCCTCATCCGGTGGAGTACCTACCGCAATAAATTGAAATAAACCGTGAGCAACGCCTTCGGTTATGTTGGTGGTAAACTTTAAACGTCCGGCGGAGGCATTTTTTGCAACCATTTTATCCAGACCGGGTTCATATATTGGCAAGACACCTTGGTTTAATCCATCGATTTTTTTTTGATCAATATCGACACAAATCACGTCGTTGCCTACTTCCGCAAGACAGGCTCCCGTTACCAGACCTACATAACCACTGCCAAAAATAGTAACTTTCATGAATTATTTCCTTTAATCATAGTGAGTATAGATAAAATTGAAGCCGCAATTATACGGCGATGTTTGCATTAACGCGATATGATACTTAAAACCAGGCAAATAATTCTACTCGATATCTGAGAATGGTTAATAATTTAGCGAGGTAGTTGAGAGGGGTGAACTCTGACTTAAGTTTTCTGCATATTATAATGATAAAATTAACATTTTATATTTTAAAGTGGAGGGTTAGGTATAATGTCCTCCCTCTGCATGCTTGGTACTTTAACGCGTAAAAAGAGGGAAGCTTTAAATTGAAAGAGCCACTTTTGTTTGTGATATACCGTTTATGGGTTTAGATGCATGCAAAATGCATGTATTATTCAGATAGTTAAGAGTACTTTCTCCCTTTCTACATTTATTGATTAATGTGAGTTAATAGCCGGCATGAGAGGCATTATGCTTATGTCTGGGTTGTTATTGCGAAAATTCGGAATGAAATAGTCGGAATACAAAAAATAATTATGGTTAGACTTTTTAAACATTATATTCCCAGGTCACTTTTTGTTTTGACTTTTGTGGAAGCTCTGGTTTTTATATTGTCAATATATTTTGGTGTCACGGTTAGATTTCCCGTTAGTGATTTAATTGCCTCAGAAGATATTCAGCCTTTATTTTCGCGAGCGCTACTCTTTTCATTTGTAATGATGATGAGCATGACTGCGATGGGGCTTTATCAACGCCATCTGCGTGATGGTCGGCGAGGTATGGCCTTTCGTTTACTGCTTGCATTCACGGCTGGTTTTGTTTCTATGAGTATTCTATTTTATCTTTTTCCGGATTTATTCTTGGGCAGAGGTGTAATAGGTTATGCTTTTGGAGTGGCTTTTATCGGTGTGGTTGCGACGCGTTTAATGTATATAAAATTGATGCACCAAGATGCGCTAAATAGACGGGTGATCGTTGTCGGTGCAGGAAAAAATGCAAACTTAATAGAGGAAAGGCTAAAGCGAAAAACTGATCGACGAGGTTTTACGATAGTCGGCTATATAAGCTTACCCGATGAGGTGGTCGCCGTGCAGGCAGCGAAGGTTATTCATCCTAATGTTAGCTTGTTGGAATTTGCGGAGCGTTTGGATGTCGATGAGATTGTTGTTGCTGTGACCGATAGACGCGGACAATTCCCCACTGAGGAGCTTGTAGATTGTAAGTTGAGTGGTATTGAAGTGGTCGATTTGGCGACTTTTTTCGAGCGTCAAGCCGGACGGGTTATTTTGGATATTTTAACGCCTAGCTGGTTGATTTTTTCCGATGGTTTTAATAAGGGACTTATTCGGGATATATTGAAAAGAACTTTTGACATATCTGCGAGTGTCATACTGTTTATTCCCGCTTTGCCTATTATGCTACTTGCCATGATAGCCATCAAACTAGAGGATCATGGGCCGGTTTTCTACCATCAAGTTCGGGTGGGCAAGAACTGGAAACTTTTTCAGGTAAAAAAATTTCGCAGCATGCGCATTGACGCGGAAAAAAATGGAGCGCGGTTTGCTGAAAAAAATGATTCTCGGGTGACCAGAGTCGGTGGATTTATCCGTAAAACCAGAATAGATGAGTTACCCCAGCTGGTCAATGTGATCAAAGGGGATATGAGTTTTGTAGGCCCGCGCCCAGAAAGACCCGAGTTTGTAGAAAAATTTACGGTTGAAATACCCTATTATTCCGAACGGCATCGGGTGAAGCCTGGTTTGACAGGCTGGGCGCAAATAGGTTACCCCTATGGTTCCTCCGATAAGGATACTATCGAGAAGCTCCAGTTTGATCTTTATTACGTGAAAAATTACAGTGTATTTCTGGATGTAATGATTTTGTTTCAGACCGCTGAGGTCATTTTGTGGGGTAAGGGTGCCAGATAGGCCAGTTTTATGATTTCACTGACTTATCTTAGATTAGGCTTGATATGTTTGAGCTAGGCTTAGCCGGTTTTTTGTTCTCTTCGATCGTTTTTTCCTGTTCCTTTTTTTTAGTTTTGCTGTTGTGGCGTAACCGCTTCCATAGTTTAGGTTTTGCTGTAGGGTTCGCGGCGGCGGCTACGTGGTCTTTTTTTGGAGCTTATTCAGCCTATCATGATTATCCGAGTAGTATCTGGTTTGTAGGTGTCGAATATCTGCTTAGCTTGGTTCTTTTTTTTATTCTTATCGGTCTATTGAAACAATGGTACCGGAACGAATCCTCGTTATTCTTTGGAATACTGATCAAGCTAGCATATGGGTTGCCTTTGTTATTGCTTGCATTCCTATTGTATTTATCAACGAGCGAAGTGATCGATAAAGGTTTTATCGGGTATGAGCTTAGGATACTAGGCTTGATTTCTTTAGCTGTGTTGGGAGGAGCGCTGACAGAGCTATTGTTTCGCAATGTGCCTGAGCAACGTTGGTCTCTTAAATATATATGCTTGGGTTTTGCTGCCTTATTCATTTTTAACTTTTATCTTTATACGGATGCTCTTCTTTTCAATGCTATTGACGCTGATATTTGGAGTACCCGAGGTTTTGTGGCTGGATCAGCTGGTTTGTTAATTCTATTTGGTGTTAAACGTTTGCCACCGAGTTTGATTCAGATCAGAATATCACGCCCACTGACTTTCTATGTCACCGGTATATTAATGGCCGGAGGGTATCTGCTTATTATGGCCTTGGGAGGTTACTATCTTGAATATTATGGTGGAGACTGGGGCAGGGTAGCACGCAATACCTTTATCTTTGTTGCGTTGTTATTTTTGGTGGTATTGATTTTCTCTGGTCAAATCAGAGCACGATTACGTGTATTTATCGATAAACATTTTCTGGACTACAAATATGATTATCGAGAAGAATGGTTAAAGATCATAAGACAGCTATCTTCAGAGCAAAGTTTATCGCATTTAGAAAGTAAGTCGCTTAAAGCCCTCGCTGATATAGTCGATAGCCCCTCTGGCGGTTTATGGATAAAAAGCGGTAGTGGGAAATATATAAATACACAGAGTCTTGGGTCGCACAATTTTCAGGGTGTTGTTGAAGCCCCTGATGGTGCTCTCGTTCGTTTTTTAGAGCAGTGGCAGTGGGTCATAAATTTAGAAGAAGTGCAAAATGAGCCTGAATTGTATCATGGTTTAGAGTTACCTGATTGGTTAAATGAGTCTGGTTATTGGCTGGTTATTCCGCTAATGTTACAAACGAATCTTTATGGGTTTGTGGTGTTAACCAATCCAAGAGCGCTAAAAGAGTTCAACTGGGAAGACATCGATATATTACGCACGGCAGGAAGACAAGTTGTTATGTATATTGCGCATGCGAGATCTGCCCAAGCGTTAATAGAAGCAAGGCAATTCGAAGCCTTTAATCGATTATCTGCTTACGTTGTTCACGATTTAAAAAATATTATGACCCAGCTTGGGTTATTGGTAAAAAATGCTCAAAAACACAAAAATAACCCTGAGTTTGTGGATGACATGGTTGCTACCGTTGAAAATTCCGTATTGCGCATGGAGCGGTTACTAAGTCAGTTAAATACGGGTGCCGTACAAAAAAAAGATGTGCTTTCAGTCAATGTATACAGCATTTTGCTCTTGGTTATAAAAGAAAAGCTGCAAGGCGCACCTGTCCCAGAGCTTCATGCGGAAGATAAAAGTATAATGATTAATGTAAATCAGGATCGTTTTTCTTCTATTTTAGGAAATTTGGTGCAGAATGCACAAGATGCTACACCGGAAAGTGGGTTTGTTAGGGTAGAGCTTGCCCGGGAGAAAAATGATGTTGTGATTATTATACAAGACAACGGTAAGGGTATGGATCAAGCGTTTGTGGACGATAGGCTTTTTAGACCCTTTGATACGACTAAAGGTCTTACTGGAATGGGTATTGGTGCACATGATGCCAAGCAATTCATCGAAGATCTTGGAGGAAGGGTTAACGTGCAAAGCGCGAAAGACAATGGAACCAAATTTTTGATACGTATTCCATTGTGAGGAGAGAGGTTTGAAAAAACAAGGTACATTGTTAATCATTGAAGATGATCCCGGAATACAAAGCCAATTGCGCTGGTGTTTTGATGATCAGGAGGTTGTGATTGCTGGGGATCGGGTCGAAGCGATCAAGTTGCTCAGGCGGCATGAACCGAGCGTTGTCACTTTGGATATGGGATTACCGCCTGACCCCGGTGGTACATCGGAAGGATTGCTGGCACTCGAAGAGATTCTAACATTGGCGCCGCATACAAAAGTGATCGTCGTTACTGGGAATGATGATAGGGAGGCCGCTGTTAGGGCGATTGGTTTGGGAGCGTATGATTTTTATTTAAAGCCCATAGACGCTGATATTCTGAGTCTAATTATTAATAGAGCCTTTCGTGTTTACGAACTGGAAGAAGAAAACAAACGTTTGTCTAGCTATGATAAACAAACACCACTGGATGGTTTGATTGCCAATAGCTCCGAGATGTTAAAAGTGACACGCACCATAGAAAAAGTCGCCCCCACCAATGTGACTATCCTATTAGAAGGCGAGAGTGGGACAGGGAAAGAGGTTTTGGCGAAAGGCTTGCACGATTTGTCCCCACGATCGAAAAAATCATTTATTGCCATTAATTGCGCTGCGATTCCCGAAAATTTACTTGAAAGCGAACTTTTTGGTTATGAAAAAGGCGCTTTTACTGGAGCGGCGAAACAAACACTGGGTAAAATCGAATGCGCGAACGAAGGTACTTTGTTTCTTGATGAAATTGGAGATCTTCCTTTTTCATTGCAAGCTAAACTACTGCGATTTTTACAAGAGCGAGTTATTGAAAGAGTAGGTGGAAGAAAAGAGATATCAGTAGATGTAAGGGTCATTTGTGCAACGCATCAGAAACTGTCAGATATGATAAAAAACGATCAGTTTAGGGAGGATCTTTATTATCGTCTTGCTGAAATAACTGTGGTTATTCCACCACTGCGCGAACGTGATGGAGATGCTGTGCTTTTAGCTCAGGCTTTCGTGAAAAAATTTTCCGCACAACATGGAAAGAAAATAAAGAATTTTTCGAAAGATGCACTGCAAGCTATCGAAGGATATACCTGGCCGGGTAATGTGCGGGAAATGGAAAACAAAGTTAAACGAGCAGTTATTATGTCAGATTCAAAACAAATCATGGCTGATGAGTTGGAATTAGATAGTGTAAACCGCAACGTAATGCCATTTAACTTACGCGAAATACGTGAGCAAGCAGAAAGGAAGGCGGTGACGCGTGCGTTGAACCATGTGAATAATAATATCGCTCATGCTGCTGAAATGCTAGGTGTCAGTAGGCCTACACTTTATGATTTGATGAAAAAACTGGCTATAACCACAGAAAACTTGAGTTCAAAGGTTTAATGTAATGTTTATATGTAGATTAGTAAAAACAATATTGTGGGTTACGTTAATTATAAGTCTTCTTTTTGCTTGCAGTAAGGAAGAAATAACAGATGTGCAATATTTTGAACGAGCAAAAACATTTTATGCTCAAAATAATGTAAGGGCTAGCATTATTGAGTTGAAAAATACTTTACAACGTAACCCTAAACATATTGAAGCGAGGTTGTTATTGGGAAAGCTTTATCTGCATGAGAAAGATGGTGTGTCGGCAGAAAAAGAGCTAATGCGTGCTAAAAACTTAGGTTCTACGGAGCCACAAATAAATTTGTATATTATTCAATCGATGAGATTGCAAAGCAAATTTAGAAAAATAACTGAGTTATATCCATTGGATAATATTGAAATTACATCTGGGAACGCAAAGTTTGCTGCATTGGTCGGGGAGGCATATTTAATGTCTGCAGATTTGGCCAAAGGTGAGTCTCTTATCAAAAAATCATATGCAGTAATGCCCGATGATGCAAATGTAAAGTTATCTTTTGTTAAATTAAAAATAGAAAAATCGCAGGTTAATCAGGCGGAGATGCTTTTGGAGGAATTATTGATTGCATCTCCTAAATTCAATGAAGCGTGGTTAATAAGAGGGAATATTTATTTTTTGAAAGGAAAATATTCTGATGCACGTCAGGCATATCAGAACGTAATCGGCGCAGAAAAAAATAGCCGAATGACACTGCCTCTTTTCAGCGCCTATGTTGGAGTCATAAGATCGCTACTAGCTTTGCAGGAGTTGGCAGCAGTAGAACAAGTGATACTAAAGCTCGAAGAGCTTTCTCCTAAGCATCCTATGGCTATTTATTATCACGGCTTGTTAGCATATGAGTTGAAAAACTATGATTTGGCGAAAGAAAAATTGCAGATTGTTGTTAGAGAGTTACCCGACTATTTGCCAAGTTATTTATTGCTCGGAACGATTCATTTTATCGGCGGTAATTATGAGCAAGCAGATGCATATTTAACTCGGTATGTAAATAGTATACCAACCCATGTTCAAGCGCGAAAAATTTTAGCTGCAACGAGAATGCAGCAGCATCGTCCTGATGAAGCTATAGAAATATTACAGCCGGTAGTTGATGCAACGGATGCGTCCTTACTTGCGATGATCGGGCAGGCAGCTATTGCAAGCGGGGATCTCAGTGCAGCAAACCAATATATGAAACGCGCACTAAAAATAGACAGTCCTCAGAGTTCGTCAATTCGTGCGGAATTGGCGCGTATTTATTTGGCTCAGGGGGATTATGATCAGGCAATCGTTGAGCTTAATGAGTTGACAAAGTTGCATCCAAAAAAAGCAAAATTTATGCTTGCATCTGCTTTTATTCAACAAAAAAATTATTCGAAAGCGGTGCTTATTGCCGAAGAATTAGAAAAAGCATTTCCGAATGATCCCATGGTATATTTTTTGTTGGCTCGAGTCACCATGATTAATAATAAGAAAGGTGAAGCACGTGAATATTTTTATCAAGCAATCGAGTTGAAAAAAGATTTTGTGCCCGCTTATTTAGCATTGGCAAAAATGGAAATGGAGGAAGGGGATTTACTTAAGGCTGCAGCTAATTTTGATAATGTGCTTTTATACGATCAAATAAATGAGCAGGCTATGCTTGGTTTGGCACAGCTAGCGGAAAGAAAGGGAGACGTTGAGCAGTCGTTAGCATGGCTTAAAAAAGCCAGTGAAAAAGGTAGAAATAAGCTTTTACCGCATATTTTGTTGACGCGATATTATTTATCTATTGGAGACCTTGAGCGCGCTTCTGAATTGGCTGAGGAATCTGTGAAAACGCAAAACAATGATTATCGATCATTACAATTGTTAGCATCTGTTCAGGTTAGCAAGCAACGCTTTAATCAAGCCGTTGAAACTTTACTGCAAGTGATTAAGCAGAGGCCGAAAGATGCTAATGCTTATCTCCGATTAGCGAGAGTTCAGGTTATTGCTAAAGACTATCCTGGAGCGCTAGATAGTATCAATAAGTCGCTTGATATAAGCCCCGATAGTATTAATGCCTTGGTTATGCTGGCAGATATTGAATCAAAGCGTGGTGGGTTCAAAAAAATGCTGGAAATAGGGTCGAAGCTGGAAAAAGAAAGTGAAAGCTCGTCAATAGGGTTTGTCATCCAAGGTGCTGCTTATTTAAAATTAGGCGATTTCAAAAAGGCAGTTTTGAAATATAAGGATGCCTATAAGAGGCAGCAGTCTGGTTCCATTGCACTTGGTTATTCAAAGGCTTTATTTGCCAGTGGCAAAAAAATGAGTTCGTTGCAACCTTTGGAGGAGTGGTTACAAAAAAATCCGAATGATGTCAAAATGCAAATAGTTCTCGGAACGGCCTATCAATCAACGGGAATGCCTGATAAAGCAATCAATATGTTGGAAGACGTACTACAAGTCCAGTCTGAAAATGCCGTGGTTTTAAATAATCTTAGTTGGATGTATTTTCAAAAGAATGATCCTCGCGCATTACAATATGCGGAAAAGGCGCATCGGTTGCGTCCAGAAATTGGTGCTATTACTGATACTTTTGGCTGGTTGTTAGTGCAGAAAGGAAGTATAGACAAGGGCGTTGAAGTATTAAAACGAGCAGCTGAACAGTCAAAAGGGGTGCCTGAAATTCAGTATCATCTTGCTGTTGCTTACGAAAAACAAGGTCAGATCGAAAAATCACGAGATTTATTGAAAAAAGTGCTAAGTGGCGGAGTTCAGTTTAATGACAAGAAAGAAGCTCGTGCTTTGCTTGATAAAATCAATTAGAGAGCGGAGTTAGTAGTAAACGTGCCTCTGGGCTTAAATCCAGGGGCTGCTGCTCTGACTAAGTATATAAAAATAGTTGTGCCAAATCTTTATAGTCAGGCTTCGCCAGGTTTTACAACAGAATCATTCTAAATTATTCATCGGCCGTTATAAGATGTTGTTATGTAGTTGATTGGCATGTGAGTAAGAGGGTTTGTTGAATGTGCTTAGAGGCTGAAAGCACTATGCCATGATTTGCACGCTTTTAGTTGTGGCTCGTATCATTGGAATAACGGGCTATTAGTATTAGCTTTATCGTGCTTCGTTATTCTCTATTAAAAGCGAGTTCTTCATGCCGTCCAACCTCGGATTGCTGGTCAAGGGAATATAGGCAGCATCTGAGTTCAGAGAGGCGATTTAAATCGCTAGCTATAATCAATAAAAAAAGCCCGCTGGTATGCGGGCTTTGAATTTTATGGCAGCTAGTAAAAACTTAGCAGGTGTGTTGTTTTCTGCGTCTGCTCGTAAACCCAAGGCCTAATAAGCCTGCTCCGAAAAGTGCGAGCGTGGCAGGTTCTGGTATTTTTACATCATAACCAAAGCTAGTAACTTGCCTACTGCCTGTATGTGAAATGGTAACAACTAAGGTCATTGAATAAGGGTTTAACGCATCGATTCCGCCACCGAAATTATCGCTAAAACCGCCTTGGTTATAAGTCTGAGAGCTATACAGAAGGGTTGATGTGCCAAACGCGGTGTTAGTATCATCCATAAACAATTCAAAGCTGATGTTACCGTCTGTAGTGCCACCAAGGCTGCCGCCGTAACGGGATTGAAGTTTTGGCATATCGGTCTGAGTAAGCATCAGTATAAGGTCGCCAGCGCCTGATGATACACCCATTGAATTGAAATGTATCTGATCTACAGTGTCGCTGCCTATGGCAGGATTGGACGCGCCGACTGCACTACTGATTCTCCAATTGCCCACGTCTCCATCGCCAATATTAACAATTGCCGAGGGATCATTTAACTGTTTAATAAACTCAAAAAATGCGCTTGAGTAACTGATTTCGCCTAAGCTACCGTCAAAATCTGAGCCAGAATTGTCACTAATAACAAGTGCCGCATTGCCATTATTAGGATCGTCGATAGATAATAGCAAGGCCGCATTTGCATTTATGCCGATAAACATTAAAGGCAATACTGATAAAGTTTTCAATAGTTTCATATTGTGTGCGTCCTAGGGATAATGATTTATCATAATTCGTTTCAAACTAATCATGAAAAAGAAAAGCATATGTTGTGCCATAAATATAAGCTATTGATTTAAGAGTGTTTTAGTTTTGTTTTTTGTCTTTGTCGGGTCCTTGATACGGTTTGGTGTAAAAAAAACTGACATGAAAATAAAGCTGCTTTTGCTTCATCTCCATCATGGTTTCTCTGTTTAAATGGAGTCCATTGATTTATAATTATAAATCAATGGATTATATAAGTGAGCATTGTTGCGATGTGCGTAAGCTTAGTCGATTATGCGTTCTTTTTGATTTTTTCGTCTAAGTTTCGGGTGCAAAAGTAGCAGGCTGAATCGGTCGATATGGGCTATGACTTAGTTTAAAATAGTGCGACAAAACCCTATAGCTAATGTCTGGGGGTACTAGATTCAGGTTAAAAATAAGGAAGTGATGTGAGTTTATTAATGACTAGTTTAAAGTCAGTGGGAGTCGCCGTTCTCATTGTTTTCTCCGGGCTGCCTGCAATTTCCGGGGCTTCCAGTCCATCCAATTCTAAGCCTATATCCAAGCAAGAATCACCTTATTATTTGATAGGGCCAGGTGATAACTTGAATATTTTCGTGTGGCGCAATGCTGATTTGTCGACTAGCGTTCCTGTAAGGCCGGATGGAAGGGTTTCGATACCATTGGTTGAAGATCTTGTGGTTAGCGGAAAGACGCCTACTGAGCTTGCGAGAGAAATAGAGAAAGAGTTGTCCATTTTTGTAAAAGACCCTTTGGTGACCGTTATTATAACTGGTTTTTTAGGTCCATTTTCCCAGCAGATCAGAGTTATTGGTGAGGCCGGTACGCCACAAGCGTTACCGTATCGCGAGAATATGACAGTATTAGATGTCATGATTTCAGTCGGTGGTTTAACCGAGTTTGCAGCGGGTAATAGAGCCAATATTATTCGTCAAGCGGACGGTAAGCAGAAAGAAATTAAGGTTAGACTTGAAGATTTGATTCGTGACGGGGATATCACGGCTAATGTTACGATACTTCCCGGCGATATATTAATAATACCGGAATCGTGGTTTTAGGCAAAAAAAGAATAGGGATGATTTTCATCCAGTATCAAAATATGAGCTGGTAGGAGTGCTGCTATCCCAAAACTAACGGACTTACGGGAGCCAAATGTACGATATTCTTGATCAATTAAAGACATATGCTAGAGGGGTTTGGCGTTTTCGATGGTATATTCATTTGATTGCATGGCCTATTTGTTTGGGGGGCTGGGTATTTGTTACTAAAATGCCCGATGTCTACGATGCATCGGCTCGAGTATATGTTGATACTAAGTCTGCATTGCGCCCGATGTTGCAAGGCTTGGCTTTTCAAACAGATGTTACTGCAGATGTGCAAGCAATGACTCGAACCTTGTTAAGCAGTCCTAATCTCGAAAAAGTCATTCGTGCAACGGATATGGATTTGAACGTTGCTAATTCAGAAAATCTAGATGCAGAGGTTAGTCGATTAAAGCAAGTGATAAGATTCGGTACTGGTAGGGGGGATAATATCTATACAATTAGTTACCAAGATACGGATCCTGTTTTAGCCCAGCGGATTGTTGAGTCTTTGCTAACTATTTTTGTTGAGTCCTCTTTGGGTAATAAAAGATCAGATACAAGCAAGGCGTCCCAATTTATCGATCAGCAAATTGCAGAATATGAACGCCGGCTGGTGGAAGCAGAAGACAAGCTCACAGAGTTTAAGCGCAAAAACGTGGGTGTGTTGCCGGGGCAAGGAGCTGACCATTTTTCAGCAATGGTTGGAATGAAGAATCAACTTGTCGAAGCAGAGTTGCGTTTGCAGGAAGTAACGAATCGTCGTGATGAGCTGAAAAGGCAACTGACAGGGGAAGAGCCCACATTTGGACTAGTTCCTTCAGTAGCCCGTGCAAATAGCGCTGGAATAAGCCATTCATTAGACGCAAGAATAGAAGCATTAGAACAAATGATAGATGAGCTGCTGCTCAAATATACTGAAAGGCATCCTGATGTTGTTGCTGCAAAGGAAACTTTAGAGCGTTTAAGCAATAAGCGAAAAACTGAGATTGATCAAATTAAACAAAAAATGCCTAAAACGGCGATAACATCAACATTGGACGTTAATCCGGTTTATCAGCAGTTAAAAATTTCGTTAGGGCAGGCAGAAGCTGAAGTTGTATCCTTGAAAACAAGAGCTGATAGTTATAGACAGCGTTTAAAGCAACTCGAAAGCCGAGTCAATATTGTGCCCAAAATCGAAGCCGAAATGAAGCGTTTAAACCGAGATTACAGTATCAACAAGAGAAATTATGATGCTTTGTTGGTTCGTAGGGAGTCTGCCAAGCTGGCCCAAAAAGCGGACCAAAGTTCTGACAATGTAAAGTTTAAGATAATTGATCCTCCACGATCTACACCAGATGCAGTGGGGCCAAATCGTATGTTGTTTAATTCGATTATATTGATTGCTGGTTTTGTTGCAGGTATCGCATTTGCGTTTCTTCTTTCACAAATAAAGCCTATCTTTGATACAACGAAAAGCTTACGAAAAATATCTGGATATCCTGTATATGGTGCAATAAGTCTTATTCGAACGGAAAGGCAGCTGCAAATGCGGAAATATGAATTAATGTCATTTTCGTTTGCGGCATTAGTTTTGGTGGTCATTTATGCAATGATAATTTCCAATGTCGTCTCGCTTGGGTTTTTATAATATTGTATAGCTGAATCGTTACATTAGAATACTGGTCATGAAAATGAATACAATCGAGAAGGCGTTACAGAAACAGCGCGAAAGTCAACGCGGAAAGAAAGCTTCACTCAACAGGACGCATGATAATGTGGATCGCTATTCTACACAACGAGGGTCTGGCGTATCATCTGCCAACATTAAGGAAATCGATCTGGCAAGATTGGAAGAAATGGGGATGCTAGTACCTGCTAATGGTCGAAGTGTGATGGCAGAAGAATATCGTGCGATTAAATCGCCAATCCTTGCAAATGCTTTTGGTGATAAAGCAAGGCCTGATGATAATTCAAATTTAGTTATGGTCACGAGTGCGTTACCCGGTGAGGGGAAAAGTTTTACTTCAATTTGCTTGGCGATGAGTATGGCAATGGAGTTAGATCGCACTGTGTTATTAGTTGATGCAGATTTATCGCGTTCTTCTGTTACCAAATATCTTGGTATTGACGTAGATGCTGGCCTAGTAGATTATTTGTTAGAGCCGGATAAAAAATTAGAAGAAGTTTTAATAAAAACCAATGTGTCAAATTTAACAATATTGCCGTCGGGTCGGCCGCATCAACATGCTACAGAGTTATTGGCAAGTGATACCATGAAGCAACTCGCCCAAGAATTAGCAGATCGTTATCCTGATAGGATTATTGTTATTGATACGCCTCCTTTGTTAGTCACAAGCGAATCAAAAGTGCTTACTGGATTGGTTGGTCAAATATTAGTAGTTGTAGAAGCATTCAATACCGCACAGTCTACATTAAGCGATGCACTTGGCTTGCTTGATGACAGAATGAACGTTGGTTTGGTATTAAATAAAAACAGAACAAGCAATAGCGGTGGGTATTATGGTGGGTATGGTTACGGGTATTACGGAGACTCTAATGAAAATTAGAGAGTAAGGATTCTACTCAGCCAGTAAGTGAATGAGCCAAGTCTGGAGAAATGTCTGGCATTTATGGATTGAGTGCGGTTTATACTAAGGAGCATTCACGAAGTGTTTGGATGTTTTGACTTGTGTTTAATGGTTTACTAATCTTTTTGCTTGTTTTCTTTGTGGCCTAATCCTGCGCCAACTGCCCAGCTTATTTCGTTCACGTTTCTTAACAGCATTGGAAATACCTTTGTCAAAGTTTCCATTAAACATTGCCCTTGTGTTGCAATTTTTGATATTACAGCTTTTTGTGTTGATTTTTTTCAGTAAGTATTGTTTTGCAGATCTGGAAATAGATCCGAATATTCTGGTTGCGGAAAGCTATGTGGCTTCGACAGCAGCTGTTGGGTTTAATGAAGGCTTCATTACGACGGCTCAGCCTGGCGTAGCGGCTAATTATTCTGGAAGAGACTTTTCAATATTATCAGATTATAAGTTAACTAACCGGAGTCGATTATCCGCGCGAGAATATTATGATGTTAGCCATCAATACAGCGTAGATTCTGCATTAAAATTATTCCGCGAGCGGATATCATTAAGTGCTGCGTATGATTTTGGCCAGCGGATAGATAACCCACTTGGCACGTTAAATATTGATAATAGAATTTCCAATGGGAATCGAATTAATCGGTCGAGTAGTCGGCTTGAAGCCGCATGGAGCCAGCCTATTAATCGAATCGCATTAGGAGAAATGCGTTATTCTTTAGCGCAAAATAACTCTGCTAGTCAAACATTGTCGCGTACACGAGTCGATAATGTTTTCCTGTCTTTAAGTAACGGCATTTGGTTTAAGCGGTTGTTTTGGAAGATGGAGTACTCAGGAATGAAATATGATAACGTGTCTTATAATACGCCGGCGTCCCAGTCTTTAATTGGCTTGTTTGGTTACTCTGTTTTGCATAATGTCGATGTTTCTTTAACCGGTGGGTATGAAATAAATCCTCGATTTACAAATATTCAACAAAACCAGTCAGAAGGAACGATTGCGCTAGCGACGCTGTCATGGCGACTAAATCGTAAGGTTTTATTATCTGGCACTTATGGACGTCGTTCTTTTGGGGAATCGTATATTGCTTCTCTGCAGATACAGCCTAGTCGTCGTTTAAATTTATCAGCATCGCTTGGAAAGTCTGTGATTGGAAGTACATTCGAAGGACAGTTGAGTCATCAATTGAGAAGAGCAAGTTGGTTTCTACTATACAATGAACGCTTAGTATCCTTAGCCATTCCTGTCGAAGAGCAATCATCTGGGTTTTTTACTGATGAAACCGGTGGTTCAGTTTTTTCACCAGACGCTCCGTCATTTGCTGATATAATATTCCCGGTTGTGCGTAATGGTTTCTTTATTCGTCGAATATTTACGCTAGGTTCTCAATTAACGGGACGAAAGAATGTTTTGCGATTTAATCTCAATCATACTCGACGCGAATTTGAAGGACTGAATTTTGAAGATAAAGGGTATGGAGGGGGCGCAAGTTGGTCGCTATCTTTAGGCCGGCGAGGTTTGTTTGAGTTAAATGCAGAGAGCCGACGCACGAGTTTCGCTGATACTACTCGTGCGGCCGATATTTTGCGTCTTGGGACTCGCTATACTCATACTATGGGAAAGCAAGTCAGCATCAATGGACTGTATTATTACTTAGAGCGCAAATCATCTGATATCACGCTAAGTCAGCAGCAACATGTGGTTAGAGTAGAGTTGAGCGCGTCGTATTGACGGCATTAAATAACGGGATAAATAAACTAGAGCTTAATAAATGACATCTATAAAAAGAAAAATCATCTGTGTAGTGGGGGCAAGGCCTAATTTTACAAAGATAGCGCCAATTATGGCGGCAATAAAGAATAAATCAAAAAAACTAGAAGCATTTTTAGTGCATACTGGCCAGCATTATGATGAGGCGATGAAGCACAGTTTTTTTGAGCAACTTGGAATTCCCGAGCCAGATGTCGATTTGGAAGTTGGTTCGGGAACTCATGCAGTACAAACGGCAGAGGTAATGAAGCGTTTTGAACCTATTGTTGATGGGCAAGATGCCTGCGCGGTGCTGGTTGTTGGCGATGTTAATTCTACAATCGCTTGTTCGCTCGTCGCTGCAAAAAAGAATATACCTGTTATCCATGTTGAGGCTGGATTGCGAAGCTATGATAGAGATATGCCGGAAGAAATTAATCGAGTATTAACGGATCAAATTTCAGATCTGTTATTTACCACAGAAAAATCAGCATTAAATAATTTGCTTAAAGAAGGCATTGATGAGGAGCGGGTGCAATTCGTGGGCAATGTGATGATTGACACTTTGTTCAAAAATATCGAAAAAGCTGTGCCCATGGAAGAGACGTTAAAAGGCGTTCAGCATGCAGGAAAAATAAGCAAAAATTCTTTTGGACTGATTACTATGCATAGGCCGTCTAATGTGGACAATAAGGAAACGCTCACTTCATTAATAGATGTATTGTCAGCCTTATCTAAGGAGTTGCCCTTGGTTTTTCCGGTTCATCCAAGAACAAAAGGCCAAATAGAAAAATTCGATTTGTCGATGAAGTTGACAGAGTGTGATATTTTATTGTTGCCTCCTCTGGGTTATCTGCATTTATTAGGTTTCATGAAAAACGCAAAAATCGTATTGACGGATTCAGGCGGGATACAAGAGGAAACGACGGCGCTGGGGATACCTTGTATAACGTTGAGAGAAAATACCGAGAGGCCAATAACGGTAAGCGAAGGAACAAATACCATCGTGGGTTCAGATCCTAAGAAAATTAGACAAGCTTTTAATGATATCATGTCATCCGGAGGCAAGGCAGGCCGTTCGCCAGAATATTGGGATGGTCGTGCAGCAGAGCGAATTGTTGAGTTTCTGGATAGATGGGTTTGAAAGTGGCTGCGGTAGAAATAGAAATGACAGGATCCTTTGCCCGCGCCCAGCTGCCTCCTTTACAAAAAAAGAACGGTTTTGTTTTTTGAGTCCTTCATGGTTAATAAGAGATATAAATTATATTGTTTATCGCCTCTAGATAGCTCTTTACAATAAACCCTCTATATACTTGTACCCTTATGGTTAACTGAATCAGAAACCTTTAGTAAATCCAGTATTAAAATGAAAAAAATAAAAAATGCGATGACAGTAGATGTAGAGGATTATTTTCAGGTTTCCGCATTTGAAAAATATGTCTCTAAAAGTGATTGGAATCAGAAAGAGTGCCGAGTGGAGCAATCGACAAGCCGATTACTTGATCTATTTGAATCTAATAATGTGAAAGCGACTTTTTTTACGCTTGGATGGGTAGCCGAACGTTATCCGACATTAATAAAACGAATTGTGGCAGATGGGCACGAATTAGCAAGTCATGGATATGACCACGTTCGTGTTATTCATCAGGATCCGGAGGAATTTCGAGCGGATGTTGTAAAAACAAAACAGATTCTTGAGGATATTTCTGGGACCCATGTGAAAGGGTATCGGGCAGCTAGTTATTCCATAACAGAAAGCAATCTCTGGGCGTTGGATGTTTTATTTGAGACGGGGCATGAGTACAGTTCGAGTATTTATCCTGTAAAACATGATTTGTACGGAATTCCTGATGCACCTAGGTTTAAATATTATCCTAGAGGACAGGATGGGATACTCGAGATTCCAATAACAACGCTTAAGCTATTTGGGAAAAATTTACCTGGAGGTGGCGGTGGCTTTTTTCGCCTCTACCCCTATTTTTTTTCGCGTTGGATAGTACAACGAGTCAACAAGGTCGATAAAGAATCCGGTATGTTTTATTTCCATCCTTGGGAGATTGATACTGCTCAGCCGAGACAGAATGGACTTAATGCAAAGACACGCTTTAGGCATTACTTTAATTTGAATAAAGTTTATCCTCGACTTGAAAAGCTGTTACATGATTTTGAGTGGGGAAGAATGGATGAGATTTTTTTGGTCGATTTAACCAATGAGCGGTAAACGAGATGTCTGTATTGGGCCAATTTTGTTGGCTTACTCCAGCTTGATGTCTGGGTTTTTGGTTGAATCGTATACTTCTTTTTAGTAGGAAATACCATGCAAGTTAAGCTACTCACAAAAAATGAAATAACGCTATGGAATAACTTTGTGTTTGATCAGCCCGAGGCAACTTTTTTTCATCGTGCTGAGTGGAAAGAAGTGTTGGAGCGAACTTATGGGCATCCAATGTATTTCTATTATGTTGAAGATAAAGAAGGGATTAGCGGCATTTTGCCGCTTGGCCAAGTGAAAAGCAAACTTTTCGGTAATTCGCTTATTTCCCTGCCTTTTTTTGTTTATGGCGGTATCATTGCAAAAAATGACACCGCATTTGATTTATTGACTGCAAAAGCGACTTCATTAGCGAAAGAGTTAAATGTCGATTATTTGGAGCTACGAACTATTAAACAACAGCATAATGACTTTTTAGTTAAAAACGATATATATGCTCGTTTTCGTAAAGAGATCGATAGTGATGTTGAGAAAAACATGTCAAATATTCCTCGCAAACAAAGAGCGGTGGTGCGTAAAGGTATAAAGGCCGGATTGAATAGTGAGTGGGACGAGGATATCGATAGGTTTTATGAATCATATGCCTATAGTCTTCATGGTTTAGGAACGCCTGTTTTTCCAAGAAAATTGTTTCATATCCTAAAAGATATTTTTCAGCAAGACTGTGACGTGCTTTCAATTTATAAAGATGGTCAATTGGTATCGAGCGTAATGAACTTTTATTTTCGTGATGAAGTTTTGCCTTATTATGCGGGTGCAAGTGCATTAGCGCGGCAATATAAAGCGCATGATTTTATGTATTGGGAATTAATGCGTTTATCTTGTGAAAGAGGTATGAAATGGTTTGATTATGGTCGCAGTAAGGTAGGAACCGGGCCTTATAGTTTCAAGAAAAACTGGGGGTTTGAGCCGGAAGTATTGAATTATGAATATTACTTGGTTAATGCAAAGGCAATCCCTAATATTAGTCCTACAAATCCTAAATATGCGATGTTTATTAATGCATGGAAAAAAATGCCATTTTGGACAACTAAGATAATTGGGCCACATGTGGTTAAATATTTAGGATAGCTGTGAGTATAATTTGAAGAAGAGATTCTTGTTGATAATTTAAGCGAAATTTTTTTGAACATATAGGTCTTGCTTTGTTTGTAAAAATAATAAGAGAATGTATTGTGGCTGCCCGGGAGTGGAATGCTAATTTAAAAAAATCACATGAATTTTTCTTATGTGGTTTCAGCTGATGAACAGATTCATTCAACAAACAAAAATGCAATGGAGCCAGTTAGTTGTTATTGTTGCAGTATCTATAATAACATTATTAATACTCTATCTCCCTACTACACTATCGATAATATCGATTTGGAATCGTTCCGGCACTTATGCGCACGGTTATTTGATTCTTCCTATCGCCATCTGGTTGGTTTGGCAAAAAAGGCATATCTTAGCAATATTAAGTCCTTGTCCTGAGCCAAAATTTCTACTTATATTGCCGATATTAAGTGTTTTTTGGTATGTTTCTTATTCTATCGGTGTTCTTCTTATACAGCAATTGACACTTGTTTTAATGATCCCTGTTGTCGTTTTAGCTTTGTTAGGTATACAGGTCGCAAAACAGATTGGCTTTCCGCTATTTTTTCTTCTTTTGGCAGTACCAATGGGTGAGGGGCTCGTACCATTCTTAATAGACTTTACAGCGGATTTCACGGTTGCAATGGTTCAGCTGACGGGCATTCCAATTTATCGAGAGGGTACATTTTTTCAGCTGCCAACCGGTAACTGGTCAGTGGTTGAGGCTTGTAGTGGTGTTCGTTACCTTATTGCATCGTTTACCTTGGGGCTTTTATACGCGTATCTAAACTATACAAGCTACTTGAAGCGAACGGTATTTATTTTATTCTCTATTTTTGTGCCCATTATAGCAAATGGTTTACGTGCATTTACGATTGTCATGATTGGGCATTTTAGTAATATGGAATTAGCTACTGGCGTTGATCATTTATTGTATGGTTGGGTTTTTTTTGGAATTGTCATAGGTGCTATGTTTTATATTGGGTCTTTCTGGCGGGATTCCATTAATATAGAAGCAATTCCTAATGAATTAGTTAGAAATAAAATTGTTGTTAACAAAAAAAAGCTGATCCAAGTAACGCTGTTAATTTTTATTCTTTCATCTATCGCACCTTTGCGTATATATACATTGAGCGACGAAGTAGCTTTTGATGCTGCCGTTATTGCCTCGCCTATGGTTGATAGCTGGAGTTTTCAAAATAAGTTGCTTACCTCATGGAAACCTAAATATAAAGGTTTAGATAGTGAAAATAGTTTTTACTTTACCAAGGGTGAGCAAAGTGTACAGTTATATATAGGTCATTATGTATGGCAGCGTGAAGGGGCGGAACTAATAACTTCAGCTAATGTTATGGTTGAACCCGAAATTGACGAATGGCGTATAGTAGATAGTTTTGAGAACGAATTTGTAGTTGCAGAAAAAAAGATAGTTTTACCTGTTATTAAGGTGTGGTCTCGCAATCAGGAATTATTGATTACCTATTATAATATTTTAGATGGGGGGGCTGTGATCGATAAATACGAAGCAAAACTAATTCAAGCCAAAGCAATACTTTGGGGAGGAGACAAATCTGCGTCTGTTGTTGTGTTTGCTACGCCTATTGTTAGTGCAAATGAGGAATCCTTAATAGTTTTGTCAGCGTTTGTAAATAATAGTTTTTCTGCATTAATAAGCGCTATTAAAAATATAGAGTTAAAAAGTGAATAAGCCACCTTTGGTCGCGCATGTAATACATAGATTGGCGGTTGGCGGTCTTGAAAATGGACTTGTGAACTTGATTAACTATATGCCGAGAGAGAGATATCGTCATGTTATTATATGTATGACCGAATCAACAGTGTTTTCACAGAGAATTCTAAGAGACGATATTGAAATTTTTGAATTGAAAAAAAAAGAAGGTAAGGATTTCAGTTTTTACCCAAAACTTTATCGGATTTTCAAGAAAATTTCTCCAGATATTGTTCATACAAAAAATTATGGAACGATGGAAGTGCAGCTGATTGCGGCTCTAGCGGGGGTGCAATATAGGGTTCACAGTGAGCATGGTAGGGACATGGATGATATTGAAGGAGTAAATAAAAAAAGAAATTTCATTCGGCGGTGTATTTTGCGATTAACACAAAAGGTTGTGCCGTTGTCTAAAAATTTAGAGCAATGGCTTGTTCATACAGTAGGTATACCCAAAGCAAAAATATATCAGTTGTACAATGGTGTGGACACCAAAAAGTTTGAGCATTGTGCTCAAAAAGGCAGTTTGCCTGGGTTGCCTGAATGCTGGAATACTCGTCGAATTATCGTGGGGGCGGTGGGTAGAATACAGCCAATAAAGAATCAAAAGATATTATTGCTGGCTTTTATTAAAATGATTGAAGCTGAGCCAAGTGATAGAAGTAAGATAGGTTTAGTTATTGTCGGTGATGGTCCAGAGAAAAACGTGCTTGAAGATATAATCAAAACTGAAAAACTGGAAGATGATGTGTTTTTAGCAGGCGCTAGGAATGATATACCCAAACTGCTCAATTTGTTTGATATTTTTATATTACCTTCTTTGAATGAAGGTGTGTCGAATACGATACTTGAGGCAATGTCTTGTAGTTTGCCGGTGATTGCTACAGATGTGGGTGGAAATCCCGAGTTGGTAGAAGATGGTGTTACGGGACGGTTGGTTGAAGCCGCAAACCCTCTAGCCATTGCTCAGGCGATAAAAATGTATGTGGAAATCCCTAAAAAAATTGAACAACACGGAAGTGCTGGCAGAGCGAGAGTACAGAAGGAGTTTAGTATCGATAAAATGGTAGAGAGTTACCTGAGAGTTTATGACGAATTATTAGGCTAATGGTATACCTTAATAACAGATGTGATTCTTCCATAGCGACATGAATAGAAAATAAATTTTTTTCAATATTGGCTGATTCAAGTATTATCTAGTAATAGAATAAAAGGAATTAATAACTTAGATGTGTGGAATTACCGGTATTTTTGACTTAAAAGGGCAAAGAGAAATTGATCGAGAGTTGTTATCTCGAATGAATGAGACCCAGTTTCATCGTGGCCCGGATGAAGGGGGTATTCATACTGAGCCGGGTATCGGCTTGGCTCATAGACGATTATCAATTATCGACTTATCCTCTGGGCAGCAGCCATTATGTAATGAAGATGGAAGTGTCGTTGTCACTTACAATGGGGAAATATATAATTTTCCTGAACTCAGCGAAGAGCTAAAGTCCTTCGGACACCAGTTTAAAACCCACAGTGATACCGAAGTTATCGTGCACGCGTGGGAGGAATGGGGTGAGGAATGTGTTAAGCGATTTCAGGGAATGTTTGCATTTGGTTTATGGGACAGAAACCAAAAAAAATTATTTCTTGCGCGAGATCGACTAGGTAAAAAACCGTTGCATTATTCGTTGTTGGCAAATGGGTTATTTATTTTTTCTTCCGAGCTAAAAGCCTTGTATGCACATCCTCTCATCGAAAAGGAAATTGATCCCTTAGCAATAGAAGACTATTTTGCATTTGGTTACATACCTGATCCCAAAACTATATATAAAAAAATATTTAAGCTTCCGCCTGCGCATACGTTGTGTTTACGCCAAGGAGGCTCATTAAAGGAGCCTAAAGAATATTGGGACATACCTTTTAATACACCAAGTCAATTATCAGAGAGTGATGCTCGGGACGAATTGATCGCTCGATTTAAAGATACTGTTCAAGCCAGAATGATATCTGAGGTTCCTCTTGGTGCATTTTTATCAGGGGGGGTGGATTCGAGCGCGGTGGTTGCGATGATGGCAGAATTTTCAGAAGAACCTGTAAATACATGCTCAATATCATTTTCCAGTGCAAAGTTTAATGAATCAGAATTTGCTCAGATGGTTGCTGAGCGTTATCACACCCATCATTATGTAGAAAATATTGACCCTGATGATTTTGATTTAATTGATAAGTTGGCAGGAATATATGATGAGCCTTATGCCGATAGTTCTGCTCTTCCCACGTATCGTGTTTGCGAACTGGCGAAAAAACATGTCACCGTAGCGTTGTCTGGCGATGGTGCAGACGAATATTTTTCAGGGTATAATCGGCATAGATGGCATATGAACGAGGAAAAAATCCGTTCTGTTTTACCTTATAGTATGCGTGCGCTAGTCTTTGGTTTTCTGGGGAAAGTTTATCCTAAGCTAGACTGGGCACCGCAATTTTTGCGCGGAAAAGCAACCTTCCAAGCTTTGAGCAGAGATAGCATAGCAGCTTACATGCATACGATTTCTATTGTAAATGATGATATGCGACGCCAGTTGTTTTCTACCAAGCTTAGAAAACTAATTGGTGATTATAATGCCGTTAATGTTTTCAGAGGTCATGCTAAAAATCTGCAATCTAAAGACCCGCTTTCTTTAATCCAATATTTAGATTTAAAAACCTATTTGGTCGGCGATATCTTGACGAAGGTGGATAGAGCGAGCATGGCAAATTCTTTAGAAGTGAGAGCGCCTCTTTTGGATTATCGACTCATAGAATGGGTGAGTGGATTAAATCCTGATTTAAAACTCAATGGACAACAAACAAAATATATTTTGAAAAAAACGATGGAACCGTATTTACCTCATGATGTTCTGTATAGAAAAAAAATGGGTTTTGCCGTTCCGTTGGCCGACTGGTTTAGGGGGCCATTGAAGCAGAGAGTGAGAGATGCTCTGCTGGGCGAGCCGATGCGTGAATCAGGGTTTTTTAATATGAAATATATCGAGCATTTGGTTTCTCAGCATCAATCCGGAGTTCGTGACTACAGTGCATCGATTTGGTCTTTACTTATGTTTGATGCGTTTCAGAGACAAGTGTGATGAAAAATATCACGAAAGAGAATAACTAAAACCATGTGTGGAATTCACGGAATCTTGATGTTCAAGGGGCGATTGGATAATGCTTCTCAAACCATCAAAAAAATGGGTGCGGTAACATCGCACCGCGGGCCGGATGATGATGGGGAATACATTGGTGATGGTATCTATTTTGGTCAACGAAGACTTTCCATCATTGATTTAGAGCTTGGGCATCAGCCGATATCTAATGAAGATAACTCTATCTGGCTTATTTGCAATGGTGAAATTTATAATTTCCAAGAGACGCGTGAAAAACTAAAGGAAAAAGGCCACCGCTTTAAGACGGGGAGTGACTCAGAGGTTATTCTTCATTTATACGAAGAATATGGTGACGATTTAGTTGATCATCTTAACGGTATGTATGCTTTTGCAGTATGGGATGAAAAAAAACGACGATTGTTAATTGGTAGAGATAAATTGGGTATCAAGCCTATTTATTATTTCCAAGATCAAGATAAATTGATTTTTTCATCAGAAGTTAAATCTATTCTCGAGGTTTCCGGAGTTTCAAGAGATATTGATTATTCGGCTTTGAATCAGTATTTACAGCTGGGTTATGTGCCAACGCCGCTGACGATGTTTAACGGCATTAAAAAACTACCAGCCGCGACTCTGCTCACATCTGATGAGGGAAAATTAACCCAACGTAACTTTTGGAAGTTTCAGGCTGAGCCTGATTTTTCTTTGTCTGAAGACCAGTGGGCGGAAAAAGTACTCGAGTGTTTGCATGAATGTGTGGTTTCGCAAATGGTCAGTGATGTGCCTTTAGGGGCGTTTTTAAGCGGTGGGATTGATTCGAGTAGTATCGTCGCGTTAATGGCAAAACAAAGCAATATACCGATAAAAACCTATTCAATTGGTTTTGACACGGGCAAGGGAAGTAAGTTCTATAATGAGCTACCTTATGCAAAAAAAGTGGCGGAACTGTATGCAACCGAGCATAGAGAAATATTAGTTCGACCCGATGTTGTTGAATTGTTGCCTAAGTTAATATGGCATCTGGATGAGCCGATAGCGGATGCTGCTTTTATCACAACGTATTTAGTCGCGCAATTTGCGCGGCAAGATGTGACGGTTATCTTATCCGGTGTAGGAGGGGATGAGTTGTTTGGAGGCTATCGTCGCTACCTAGGTGAATACTACGGCAACTACTACAATAAAATTCCTCAATGGATGAGAAAATCTATACTGGCGCCGCTGGCTAACAAGCTGCCTGCTGATAGACATTCAGCTTTGTTAAATTTATCGCGCTACGCCAGAAGCTTCATTCTCTCGAATGAGTTATCATTCGAAGAACGTTATCGCAACTATGTGCAGGTATTTAACAAGGATGTTATTAGTCAGTTATTAAAGAGATCGCAAATGCATGATTATGATGCGCTTGCGCAAGCCTTTCACGCTAGTGCTAAAGCACAAGGTGTTGATAGACTTTTTCAGGTCGATTTGCTAACACAGCTTCCCGATGATTTATTGATGCTTACCGATAAAATGACCATGGCCACTTCTCTTGAATGTAGAGTGCCCTTGTTAGATGATCGATTAGTTGATCTTGCGATGAGAATGCCTTCACACTACAAGATTAAAGGCAAGATGCTTAAAAGTATTTTAAAAAAGGCTTTAAAAGGAACCCTGCCAGACGAAATATTACATCGTAAAAAACGTGGTTTCGGGGCGCCTATGGGTGCTTGGTTAAAAGAAGAGTTAGCACCGCTGATGAAAACTATTTTATCCAAACAGTCAATTGAGAGGCGTGGCGTATTTGATTGGAGGGTGGTTGATGAAACGATTAAAGCACACGAGTCAAATAAGGAAGATCATACTGATCATTTGCAATCACTGATGAATTTTGAAATATGGGCAAAAATGTATCTAGATGGAACTTCGGCCAACGATTTGACGGATGAATTGAGAAGGGAATTGGTATGAATATTTTATATGTTTGTCATCGTTTTCCTTTTCCACCTAAACGCGGCGGAAAAATTCGTCCGTTTAATATGATTAAACACCTGAGCAAGAATCATCATGTCACCGTAGCGTCGATTGTTCGATCGAGTGACGAAGCAGAAGAAGGCCGAGGATTGGAAGCTTTCTGCGATAAATACTATATGCAGAAAATCAATAGCGGTATTGCAAATGCTCGGATGATTTCCCGTTTAATGACCAACGAACCTTCGTCAATGGGCTATTTCTATTCTCCTGAATTAAAACAAACTATCCAAAATGAGCTGAAGAGTAAGTCGTATGATTTGATCTTTGTGCATTGCTCTTCAGTGGCTCAGTATGTTGAAGATGTGAAAGGAATCCCTAAAATTCTCGATTTCGGAGATATGGACTCGCAAAAATGGTTAGAGTACAGCAAGTTTCGCAGGTTTCCGTTGTCCGTTGGGTATTGGTTAGAGGGCAGTAAAATGCAACGTGCCGAGAAACGTTTGGCACAGAAATTTGATTTTTGCTCATGTACAACTAAGGCGGAAAAGGAAACGCTTGATAGTTATCAGATAACGCCAAATACTTTTTGGTTTCCCAACGGTGTAGATTACGATTTTTTCCAGCCGGATGGGACGCAATACGAGTCAGAAACCATTAGTTTTATTGGTCGAATGGACTATTATCCGAATCAGCAGGCCATGTTTGATTTTTGTAACAACACACTTCCGTTGCTAAAACAAAAAAAACCGAAGGTAAAGTTGACTATTGTTGGGGCAAACCCATCGCCAGCGGTAAAAAAATTAGGTGATATACCGGGTGTCACCGTAACGGGTTCGGTTCCGGATGTACGTCCCTCTATTCTCAAGTCTGCGGTCAATATTGCTCCATTAAATATTGCGAGGGGTACGCAGAATAAGATTTTGGAGGCTATGGCCATGGGGGTTCCCGTTGTGACTAGCCCTCAAGCTGCGGGTGGGGTTGATGCGGAAGCTGATAAGCACTTTCTGGTAGCAAAAAATCCCGAAGAATATGCAACCGCGATTATTAAGCTTTTTGATCATGGTGAGCGTGAAAAAATCTCCGTGGCCGGTCGGCAACGTGTTGTATCTAATCACGATTGGGATGCATCAATGCAGCGCCTTGATCAATTGTTAGCGTTGTGCGTAAAAAGTTTTGCTCGGAGCTATGACAAATGCGTTAGCATCTTTACCTCTACCAGTGGCAGCTTACCCTC
>CAZWUO010000018.1:0-31579 GCA_964636675.1 uncultured Ectothiorhodospiraceae bacterium | reverse complement strand
AGACTCATTATCACCTGAAAACGGCAAAACAGTATTGTATGGATCAAATGCAGTACCAGAAACTAAAACATCGTCATAATCTGGCTCCACACCAAACACACCTCTGAGTGACCCAGAGGCAATATTTGTATGAATAGCACTACCTGAATGATCATGTGTACCGGAAGTACTATCACCCGTTCCATCATAGATGGTGTTCTTGATTCCCCGATGAGGATGATGGCAGTCAGTACAGGTCACATGACGATTAGTTTGTAAATTTGCTTGAGATTCGGTGAAATCACTATCGAGTATACTGTGTTCATTGGCACTCGCCGCAAAATCAAACAAGGTGTGACCACCCGTAATATCTGTCACCGACTTAATATCTGCAACATTCGTATTATCCGTTAATACACTATCGCTGGAATGGCATTGATAACAACTTTCGTCAATGGAAGAGTTACCCGCAATCTTTGCACCTGCGGTAGCAGCACCGTCGGTTGCTTCTCTCAGTAGGTAACGTGCTCCTTCCACAGTGTGCGGGTCATGACAACCTAAACATGAAGATTCCCATACGGCGGTACCTAAAGGAAACTCGCGTAATGTAGCGGCCTCGTCAGTATAAATTTCATCGGCTACGATGACACTGCCATGCGATGAAGCCCCCCAATTTGTTTTGTTATGGCAAGCAATGCAATTGATGTCTCGTGTTATATCAAAGCTATTACCAACACCGGGATCCGACTTCTGAAAACGATGCAGTCTCAAAAATTTAATATTTTCGCTGTTGTCGGTACTGCGGATATGCGGATCATGGCAGGTAGTACACTCGATGGTGCCATCACCTTGTTCAACGAATGTGTTCGTATTATTGTTGGCCGCTAAATCGAGTACGGTATCGGCATAGCTGGCCTCTAGCGGTACCGCTAATTTCGTCGAAAGACTCGTTGGTGCTGCAGAAGGAGCGGTATTACCTGCCGCGACAGCAGCAGTATTCCATGCCGCAATGCCTCTGCCGGCACGCACTCCAATGTAATTCTCAACGGCAGGATCGTGTAATTCATCCTCCTGCCCTATATTGCCAGTTGCCAGAGCCGTCGTGTAAGCAATGCTAATCGGATGGTCATTGGTTAAATTTATCCCAAGATTCGAGTTATAACCTGTTTGTGTATCTACGATATTACCACTCGCTGAAACGCCGACTCCCGTCACCAAAATATCATTGACCGTACTTGCATTGACGACATCTACCGTGCCTACAGCAATCACACCGTCGTGACACGACAAACACATCCTCGAAGAATTATTTATCAGTTGTATAGGTGCTTGCATTGATGAAGATATATATTTATCGTAAGTCGTATTGCCAATAGCCGTATTCCACAAAAATGGCTTCACGTCAGCGATAGGATCACCATGGGGCGTATGGCAAAACACGCAGGTTTCATTTTGAATTGAGGCTTTTACTCGACGTATTTGTCCATCCGGCAGCGCTGGCTCCACATTTGCTGCAAAATTATGCTTGGTGTTTAATATGTCGGAGATACGCCCTGGCGCCATATGCTCAGATGCCTGACATAACATCAATGGGAAGAATAACCCTAGGAACGCAAGCAGTGCTCTTTGCAAATATTCTTTTCTGATTAACACGCGTTATAGACTCGCACTATTGAGGTACTGAAAAACTGCCACTCGATTATTAAACATGTCAGCAACGTATACCAAACCGGCTTCATCTGTCCATACACCAGACGGTAAATTGAACTGACCTGCTCCCCTGCCGCTACCCCCGATGGGCAGTAGTGGTCTCCCTTGAGCATCGTATACTAACAGATAGTCATAGTAAGATTCTACAACGTAAACCCGCCCTTGTGGATCGACTGCTACGCCTTTAGGCCTGGGCATATTGCCGAGATACATGCCTCTTTTGCCAAACTCACGACGGTATTTTCCATCCAGGCTCAATACCTGAATTCGAGAATTCAATGTATCAGAAATATACAATTCATCCTTATGTAAAGCGAGATAGGTGGGTGAATTAAATTGCAGAGCTTGCTCCCCCTTGCTGCCAATCGTTTGCACCAGCTCACCTTGATCATTAAACACCCGAATGCAGTGTTGCGGCGTATCGGCGACATAAATTAAGCCTGTCGCTGCATGACGCACAATACCTGCGGGTCTTGTTAATAATTCATGTTTTATCTGACCCACTGGCTCACCGGCCTGATTAAGGATGACGATAAGACCTAAACCAGCATCCGACACTAGCAGCGTATCGTTCGCGCCTTTTGCGATTCCAACAGGAGTAACAAAACCTAAATATTCACTCGAATTTTCCCACTTCAATACTTGATTCATCGCGATATCAAACACCACGATTTTTCTGCCCTGGCCATCAGCCACATAAACTCTTTGGCTGGCTGAATCCACATAGCCAGAATGGGGACGCTTTAATTGCAGAGGCTCGTCGTCACCAAACACCACACCTACTAATAGCGCAAAAAAATCTCGGAGATAATGCGTTTCTTGCCGGCTAGCAACCAAATTGGCCTCACCTTGTAGATAACCCACGAATTGATAACGCGGAGTGAGCGGTGGCTCAGGCCAGACTTTATTTTCTGCAGCGCTCAAGTAGATAAATTGCTGGGGTGTTGCGCAAGCGGTAAGCCATAACAGGCAAGTGGCAACAAGGAGTAAAACGCTATGACGATACATGTGAAAAATTAGTGCAGCATACTAACTTGTTTTTCGGGCAAGATATCAAATACTTGTATGCGACCGTTTAAACTATCAACGACATACAATTGACCTTTATGAATTTTCATATCGGTAATATGCCGAAATTCTCCACGACCGTAGCCATTGCGACCAATGATATCAATCACTTTCCCATTTTTAAAGACCTTGATAACACTTTCCGCCTTTTCTGCAACATACACACGCGCATATTTATCCATCGCCAAGGCCGTTGGAAACAGCAAATCGCCTTCTCCAAAATGGCTTAGATATTTTCCCTGACGATTAAGCACCTGAACGCTGTACTCAATCCTATCACTAACGAGGAAGCCTTCCTCGATTGCAATCATGTCGGTAATAATTCGAAACTTGCCAGGGCCTTCCCCACGAGAACCCATGCCATAAACCGGCTCACCATCATAATTAAATGCAACAATATGACTAAAATTTTCGTCCGCTATCAAGACTTCTTTTGCTTCCTCATCCACATGTACCGAGATAGGTCGAAAAATATTAGCGGCATCGCTAAAGACTTGTAACAAAGAGCCTGTTTTAGAAAAATGCATTACCCGCTTAGCAAGAACATCTGTCACGTAAAAAGATTGATCTTTAGCAACATAGATGTCCGAAACTTCTTCGAGCAACCGATCACCCGCACCAATTAATACCACCATACGTTTTTTATTAAAATCATATCGATAAATAAGGCCAGTGCCCACATCTGCGATAAACATCAGGTTATCCCGAATCCCTATAGCAGTAGGAAGCATTAAATCTTGGACTTTTTCACCGGCAATGATACGTGTCAAGAGATCACCGGAACCTAGATCGATAACATTTAATATAGATGCGTAACGCAGCGTTTGCGCATTCGCTCCACTGCTCGAATGCACTGGCTTTTCAATATGACTTGGCGTAACAGCGCATCCACTCATCAACATCAGTGGAACCAGCCATAATCCGTGAAAAATTATTTGTAGCGTAAACCGACGCTTTTGCGGGCTTCTCTGTGACATCTTTTGCACTCATAAGGCGGGAAAGCGACTTTCCCATGACATACCCCGCAATACTCACCTTTCATGATTGCAGCCATGGTGACAGGGTTAGACCCGCGCTGGGGAATGAAAATCGCTGGATGACAATTTTGACAAGTCAACCATATCGTATGTGGTCGATGCGGAAAACGCACATAAGGCATAGATGCTGTATTTTCGAAGATAACATCGAAATCCACCGCATGCATTTTTTCGTCGCCATCTATACTCGTTCGTGGATCAATAATTCCGTCATCCAGTGCCTCAACCCAGTTTATAACACCTCGATCATCCCGTGGAAAATTTAACATTGCTTCCGCTGGTGGTTGTAACATGCGTGTCGCTTCATTATGCGGATCATGGATGCCATCTTCTGCTATGGGAATAACATCGCCTTGCAGTTGGAAATGTCCTGTTGATTCTTCATATACCCCAGGCTTAGTCAATTCCGCGGCAATAGACGGAGTTATCACGACCAGCGTCATCGTCAATGCGCGAAAAAGTATTTGCCAATAATTCCACCTTCCATGAATTAGTGAGCTGTAACTTGATGAATCAACAGCGCATTCAATAATTCGCGATCCAACTGATGTTTCTAGATTCGACATATAGTTCATCTCGCTGGACATCTGCCCATTTTTATTATTCGGCTATTTATCAGCCTGTTATTTCCATTTAAGAATACCTCTCACCATAATTTTCGGCGCTGAGGTAACAACTCAATAATGGGATATAACTTATCGGAAACGAGAGAAGTTCGCAACTGAACTTCTCATTTTATAGAGGATTAACGCAGAATTAACAGGACTACATCACGTCATCTCAGTATGTTTAGGGTCCCTAGCGGGAAAAATGAACTACATTGAAACCCCAAGAATCATAAGCCCTCTTCGAACTTCTTTAGTCGCATCCTTGATCACTACAATGGCTTCTACATGCCGCCCTGCAGTGAATGATTCTTCTGCTTTACTAGCAAAAAACTCACCCTTTTTTCGATAGGTTTCCATGAGCTTTATTGATGCCGGGCGTGGTTTTTTAACCTCCAGCGCTACCGGAATCAACTCCAAATAACCCGCATAGCGTTTAACCTCATAATCATATTCATCTTTTGGGGTATCAAATTTTAATTCGTAAACTATTGTTTTTGATCCCAACATTGAGTTCAGAGATTCCGCGACCATTTTTTCTGCCAGCGAAATTTCTTTTCTCGCTTTAGCAAATTTCTTGCTTTTAGCCAAGGAATCCGCAGAAGCCTTAAGCTTATTAAGCTTATTAAGGTCGTAAAGAGAAACTTTTTCTTTGTTCTTTTTCGCGGATTCGCTCGCCGCTTTATGAGACTCAATCAAACTCACTAGACTGGCTAAATGACTCTCATAATCCGCTTTCGATTCAGCGATTTCTGCAGCCGTCGGCCCTGATTTTGGCTGGGCTTTAAACAATGCAACAGCTTGTTCAGCCCTGTCCATAGCCGCCATAACACTGCCCCCAGCCAGGGCTTTTTTTGCCAGCTTTATCTTCGTCTCAACGTCTCTTTTTACATCTGGAGAAAGGTTTTTACCCTTAAAACGCAGCAACATATCAACATATGAAATTTTTTGTTTCACATCGTTTTTTGTTACTACTTTTTCCTTTGTTTCACCTATGGGATTGGCTTTAGTCTGTTTTTCTCTCGCGGCTAAATATTTTTCTTCGGCAGCTTGCAGATCATCACCCGCGTTCAATACGATAATTGAACCACCCATCGCCTGATGATTGCGGCATTGATAAAACAACTTCTCTGGGGCGTTTGCATCGGGATTAAAGCTCACATCACCGTCATAAGTAAACTGCCCAACAACACCTTTTGCATATACAGAGGCACCCCATCCTTGCGGGCTACGACTCAGATAGAAATCGTGTTTTACATTGGTTCTCACCTGAAACGTATACGATTGTCCACGCGTAACGAATATCGGACGTCCTTGATCATTATTTACCGTAAATCCCATGACATGTCCTAAACCAAAATTAGGGTGGTCTTTATTCTTTTTTTGTACTTCAATTCGAAACGTATTTGGGTCTTTTGGAATCGCGGGCTTGTGGTCAGCTACCGATATAGGGATGGGCGTTTTGTCATCCATCGTTTTTTCAGTCAACAAAGGTTCAGCAGGTAATGGCTCAGCAGGTGCAGAATCAACGAGCTTTATGGTAGAAATCTCAACGTCTTTATCTTCCTTTTTAACAACCCCAGACTTTCCTTGATCTGCAGTAAGTTTTGCATCTTGCTCACTCCCTTTTTCCGCGGAGCCTGTAGCAACTGACGTATTGTCCGACTTTTGGAAAAAGCTCCAATTAGCACAGGCCGAAAGCCAAAAAAAACAAATCAAGCTAATACTTAATAAGCGTACACTTGATATATCCACGTATCTTATATTTAGTTTCATAATCGCTAACAAACCGTCCTTTTTTAGAATCTATCGGGAATTTAACTACTCAGTGTCATTTTAAAATGTGCAGTGACTGCTCAGATTGCGTTTGATTTGTTTGAGAACAAGGAAAAAGCGCGGAGTTTACACGTGTAAATGAGCACTTTTCCTCGGTACCCCTTGCGGGTAGACGCAGTCATCGGACAAATCAAAGGTAAGCTGAGTAGTTATTCGGGCAATTATCAAGCACTCCTTCGCAATATCGATAGCAAATATTTGACCAGGGCAAATACAAATCTTAGAGAATAGGCGCTCGGGCCACTACAGTTGCTTGCAACGATCACAAGGGCTGTAATCGGTTAATAACCAAACAACTGCACAAAACACAACACACCCTTTTGGGCGTGCTGTGCAAATAACATCCGTTAAGAAGTATGCTTAAATTTTATCGCCAAGGATTCTTAACTGTGGCATCACTTAACGGAGGCGTCCAATCCTTAGGCTTGGGCTTGGAATGACATTTTTTACATGACTTCGTCGTCGGTGGAAACGACACCTTACCGTGGCAAACACCGCACTTCTGGCCAAGAATAATCGCCGACATATTGATTTGATTAGCCAAGCGCTGAGGTATAAAGATCTTTGGGTGACAATTCGAACAATGCAGCCATTGTGTATGCGGCTTATGTGGAAAAACCACATCAGGCACTGAGGCTTTCACGGGACGAACAATATCTAAATCCATGACAAATGGTTCAACTGAAGGGTCGACCCGATCATAACGCGGATCCAACAAGCCATCATCCAAAGCCTTCACCCAATCAATGTGATTACCATATTCTGATGTTGGCAATCCCTTGTAAGCAATTTTGGGCGGCTGCAACGCAAAAGTCGGTTCATTTTCGATATCGTGAATACCATCATCTGCGGGTGCTGCATTGGGATCTTTTATTTTTTTTAATAAACGATTAAATACATTAGCATTTGACACATTTATTTTTTTTGGAACTGATCCTGTTACTTCTGCGGATGACACCGGCTTAGTCGCAGCCAATGACAATGGAGAAGCTTCAAATGCCATTGCTGAAACCGGAAGCAGCACCGATGTAGCAATAACAATTGTAAAACTCTTTATCACTGTTTTCATTATAGAAATTCCCCTCGATATCTACTCTTTATACCCGTCTTGTACAGCTTTCTTTTTATCCAATATTTTATAGGCGGGAGCAACAAGACGCTGTACCGTACTTCCACTAATATGCGTAGGCGTACCTGGAATGCCTGAATGACACAAACCACAGTTTTCCACCGACCATGAAACTTCGCCATTATGACAAGCTCCACAAAATTTCCCATCGATTATTTTTGCCATCGTGATCTTATTGCCACCGGCTTTAAATTTAAACCCTAAATCCGCATGGCAAACTTTACAGCGGAAACGAATACGGTGATACCAATGAGGAAAAACAACCGGTCGCATACCTGCGGCATCCGCATAGTTATTCATAACTACATCAGCATACTCAGCCTGTACAGGCTCAGGTGCAACCAATACACCCATCCACGCCAGTACCCCAAGCAGGGTAAATTTCCACATCGCTGTACGCTCCGTTTTGGCTTTCATAACTACAGTTCTCCGTTTATTATTACTAAACACTCTTAAAAACATACCCATTCTGTAACGAATATTACAGAATTCCCTCCAGAATTAAAAACTTCTATTTAATTGAAATATCAAGGACTGAGTACCTAGACCCGAGTCGCTCTCAAGCCAACGCAAAATCAAGGCTGTATTTAATTTACCGATACCATAACCAAAACGCGTCTCCCAGTCTACCTGCTTTCTGTCTCCACCCGAACGATTTTGGGTTCCGGATAAATCCACTCTCGAGGCAAACTTAAGCTTATATATACCAAACATCCGAGAATGTTTATAGCCTATTCTTCCGGTTGCCGTGGTTAAAAAGCCATCAAAAAAGGATCTATCTTCAGTTCGTGCTGTCATTCGTCTTGCACTTTGCGCCGAGACATTACCTGTCCATGAACTCAAGCGATTAACAGGCAAGCTTCGAGATAACTGAAAATTAACTAATTGGGTCTCTAATTCATCACCAAAGCTACGTGCATCCATTGCGGTAATCTGCGCATACGAGGATCCACGCGTTAACCGCTCACTAAACGTCAAACTAGCCGTATGCGATAAACTGAAAACAGAGCCATTATCTCTTGTTGCAAAATACTCTCTAACCGACTGACCAGCATTCATTCTTAATCTTGATCGATTACCCGTCACCCACCGTTTATGTACATTATGCCCAGCCCCAAGACTGAAATTTTGGCTCAACGAAGTATCCTCAAATTGGGCAACCACCTTATTTCCAACACCCCCATTTGCATACCAACTGTAACTCATTCCACGATAAAAAATCCGATCCGCTTGATAGAGCGCCAACAAATTTTGCGTACTACCTGAGCTACTTGTCAAATCGGACTCCAACACAGTTCCGCTCCCTGAGGCCGTCATGCGAAAGCGCCGAGTAACTTGGTAATTTGCCGAAATATTTCCGTTAGCCCCGAGTTGCGTCACATCCAAGCTATCTGTCGCATTATCTTGATCTCGCTGATGCACCCGAACTGCACCAGTAACCGTATAAGGCTTGTACACCGGCCGCCAATAAAAAAAACTGCTAAACTGCTCAATTCTGGTCTTCGCCGTTGACACGTATTGCCCGTTATTTTGAAAGTCCACCGTATTTACTTGCTTATTATCTACCTGGGCGTGACTTGCCAACGACTTGATGTAAAAATCCCGGTTAGGAATGTATTGATGCATAAGTGATAGCGCGCCATTGGTCGTTTTGTTTTCTACCAATGATGAATCTCGTGTTTGATACGAACCCCGAGTATAAAAGTTTTGGCGCGATGTCCTTGCTTTGAGATGGAAACCAACGGTTTCGTCACTAAGATCACCTAAATCATCGGTAGATCGAATTCGCTGGTTATACCAAATATCTCCCCGATTACCACCGCGGGAAATAAAATTCTGTCTAATACCTAAATAACGTGTACGATAATTGCCCCCCAAACCAAAAACATTGGACACATCACCCAAATCAAGATTATTGCTTGAATAATAAGTAATATTTAATGGGACACGGCTACGCGGAAGAACATTTAAGCGCAACCTCGAAGATAAAAATTCAGCCTCTTGATTCGCTCCCGATTGCGTAGAAGTATTCGTTGCGCTCACGGTTCCACCCATATCCAAGGTTGCTAACCAGGGCTTCCATAAAAAACTCGACGCGCTCAGTGAACCAATATAGTTAACGGCTTCACCTTCTACACCAGAATCAGCTTTCGTATAGGTATAATAATACCCTAGGTTTCCATACAACCGCAGTGGAGCTTGCGAGGCATACGCTAGCGTGCTACTCAATAGCACAAGCAGAAGTAATAAAGCTGAGCAGGATGCAAAATGCCGCATATTGAAAATCAAATTCCTAATACGCTAATTTGACCTACTAATGCCCACTTAAACACAAAAGCCTCCCCAAGCTTCATTCATCCCCCTTTATAAATTTGCGACATTTATTTTAATGTCTGCATTCTCACGTAAACTTCCAAGCAATTCTTGGCTAGCATTATTCGCCAGTTCTCTTTTCAATAGGAGCTTGGCACGCTCTTTTACCTGAGCAAACTGATTTAAAACGTTACCTTGTTTGCTTTCTAACTTAAAAATCGCGACGCCTTGTAATAATGAAACAGGGTCTGAAATCTCAGATTCCTGCATTTTATCCAACACTTCTTCTGCCACCGGAGCAAGCATTCCTTGATGCATGAAGCCCATATCTCCACCACGCATTGCAGACTCATCACCTGAATGAATTCTCGCCAGCTCCGCAAAATCTCCACCCGCACGAAGCTTGCTAACAATACGCTGGGCTTCTTCGTGTGCCGCCTGCCATACATCGCCGGTTGAAGAAGGCGCTACCTTCAACAAAATCAGCGACACTCGTTGACGTTCGGGGGTGGTAAATAAATTGCTGTGCTGACGATAATAGCGCTCCACCACATCCCAACTCGGCTCCGCCACGGAACGCACACTGTCCTGCAACTGTTGCAGAATATTTTCCTCTTCAATCGCAGATTTCAAACCCGCTAGGATCTGGTCTTTGTACTTATCCCAGTCTTTACTAGAGGAATAACGCTTTTCATATTGCTTTAATTGATCATCAATGACGTCCTGATTCGCTTGGATTCCACGTCGCTTAGCTTCGCTAACCAGCAAAACACGATCGATCAAGGTATCAGATATCTCTTTACGAAAAGCAAGCAACTCGTCTTCAGGTATTTTTCCATGGTAAAACCGCTTACGTGCTCCCGCTTGAAACGCGGCTTGAAACGCCTGAACCGATATTTTATTACCATCAACTAATGCAAAATAATCATGGCCTTTTACATGAGTATTGAAACCTGATGTTACGTTATCTGTTTGGCTCTCAGCTTGTTCATCGGCGATTGATGAATATACGGGAAATAATGCGCCCGCAATCAATACACCTACAAAAATTCGCAAACCTATACCAAAACGCATTTATTGACACGCCCTGATTAATATCATTCGGAGAAAGCGCATAAAATCACTTAACATGGCAGGTTAGACACAAACCGCTAGGCGTTTCAGTATTGCTTATGCGTAAAAATGTTGGATTAACCGTTTCGTGCGGATCATGACAGCTTCCACACTCTACAAAAGGTTCTTGTTCTGCTTGACCCGAATAGCCGTTACTCGCATCACGAGTATATAAAATCACATCTTGTTTAGTTCTTTCTCCATCACCACCGATTCGCCAATCCCTATCTACCCACCAAAGATACCGACCATCTTTTATCTTATATTGTACCGGTGCAAAATCTGCGTCATTGGTATCTCCTTGAGCTAAAATCGGCGCCGAAGCAGATATCCCACCACCCGCATATTGCATTCCTATCGGGTGATCATTGGTTAAATCTTCGCCCAGGTTTTGCACGATATCAGATCGCAATCGACCATCTTCCGCACCAAAAATATCATCGCCCGACCATACGCCTGCACTAAAACCCGGGTTATCAGCACCCGAACCCGGTTCATTAATCATGCTATCAATCGCCATCGTACCGTCATGGCATGACAAACAACCAATTGAAATAGAACCCACGTCTACAGCTACTTGCGCATCTAAAGTAGAAGTTCCTAACTGGTCATAAGTAGAATAATTGGCAGGACTATTTAATTGTCTATTCCATAGAGGAACAGCGGCACTGGAATCACCGCCGTGGGGAGTGTGGCAAAAAACGCATATCTCGGCAGTACCCGTAAATTGGTTTCTATTTCCACCATTGGCACTCGGCCCAGCACCAGTCACTCCTAAATTATGCACAGATTCAGCGATACCAGCCACAACAGGACTCGTAAAAAGCACACTTATAAAAATAGCAATGAGCCACACTAACCCAGTGTACCCAGCAAAACCGAAATGGCCTTCTCTCATCCGTCCCCCTTGGCAATCATCATGGATTTCACAAACCTCGCTCACGAACCCTCGCCTATTCGTGATTACTGATTAATCGACCACCTATGCAAATTATTGCTGACCCATTGAAAAATTCATGGGTTTAACAGAGAGTGTACTCTAGACGACAAACTAATGATTGGCAAGACCAAAAGTGGCGCACTAGACGACACCACTCGATGATTAATGGGAGTCGACCGTTAAGCGAGGCATGCCTACTTAGTCATTTGCTTAGTCATTTGCTTAGTCATTTGCTTAGTCATTTGCTTAGTCTTTTGCTTAGTCTTTTGCTTAGTCTTTTGCATCAGAGAGCAGCTTCAGCACATCAAGCCGATTAGCAACCTGATCAACAAAGAAAATGTTGTTTTTTTCGTCGATCGCGACACCAGCAGGCAAAGTAAACAAAGCCTTTTTTTGCATTTTCGGCTTACCGATATTTAACAATAGCTGGCCACTCGTATCAAACAGCAATAACTTTTGAAACGCCGCGTCAGAAATCAACACAATATCATTATCACTCACTGCCAGGCCTCTAGGTCGCGCAAGATCACCATAGCGATCACCCGCCTGGCCCCAAACTCGCAATAATCGCATATCGGAACTAAAAACCTGAACTCGAAAATTGCCTGCGTCTAGCACATAAAGATTTCCAGTACGCGAAAATGCGAGCTGATTAGGGTGATTAAAATATCCTTTTTTGTGACCGCGCTCTCCTAGGTATTTTTCAAACACTCCCTCATTTGAGAAAATAGCAACACGATGAAAGGGCGAATCAATTCCGCCGCGGTCTAACAAGAATACTTTATTCGTTTCAGGCTGCACCGCAACATCAATTAAATGAGAGAACTCAGCACCATCACCTATCTCACGCAGAAAATGCCCTTGCTGATCAAAAACGATAACCCGCTTACGCGCAGAGTCTGCAACATAAAACCTCAGCTGATCATCTATTGCCACACCAAGGGGCGAAGAAAACCGCCCCTTATTTCGCCAGCCAATTGGGAATATTTTTTTGCGCGGCAAATCGACAACATAGACAAGTTTTTTACGTGTATCAGACAGTATAACGTAGCCTTTTTTGGCTGCTACATCATACGGCTTAGCAAAAACACTTGTCGCCTTATCTGTCGCAGAAACGCCCGTTAACATTTCTACCCATGCGCTTGGGCGATGCGTCTCTAGATCAGCTGGCGAACGAATAAATCCTTGATAACTTACTCGCGCTTCGGCGGGTGGCTCAGGCCACACGATACTGAAAGGTTTGTGGTTAATCGGATTGATGCTACAGCCAGAGGCCACTACACTCACAAAGAACAGAACCAACAATCCTAAACCAGTTTTAACACACCGACTGGCATTATTCCCTACATCTGACATCATTTTCTAGATCAAGAATAACCCTCAGGCTCTTGCTAGCTCGGCCCGCATTGCATTGATAGTTGCTCGATAATCTTCAGTATTAAAAATAGCAGAACCTGCGACGAAGGTATCCGCCCCCGCCGCTGCAATCTCTCGAATATTCTCCACTTTGACGCCACCATCTACTTCCAAACGAATATTACGACCAGACGCATCGATAATTTTTCGGGCTTGTTTTAGCTTATCTAAAGTAGACGGAATAAAACTTTGACCACCAAAGCCTGGGTTAACAGACATTAAAAGCACCATATCCACTTTATCGATCACATAATTCAGCACATCCAGCGACGTCGCAGGATTAAACACCAAGCCTGATCTACAGCCCTCGTTTTGAATAAGCTGTAAAGTACGATCCACGTGCTCTGATGCTTCAGGATGAAACGTGATATAACTTGCGCCCGCATTAGCAAAATCTGGAATAATTCTATCCACAGGCTTTACCATCAAATGTACATCTATATCTGCCGTAACTCCGTGCTTTCTTAGCGCCTCACAGACCAGCGGCCCTATCGTCAAATTAGGCACATAGTGATTATCCATCACATCAAAATGAACAATATCCGCACCGCAATCCAGAACATTGGTCACTTCTTCGCCTAAACGAGCAAAATCCGCAGATAGAATTGATGGGGCAATTAGGTAATTTGGCATGACTTTGGCCTCTTTAATATTAGTTAAACCAAGTGAAACAAATGCGTCTTTCGAAGAGCACTATTTGACCAGCGCCAAGAGAAACCGCTGGCTAAGCAAAAAAGGACGCATATTAAAGATCCTTATAGAAAATCACAACCGTGATTTAGAAAAAACGGAGTTTACATGTAATAAATGAATGCTTTGAACCAAGTATTAAAGCCACTTTTAGCCCTCCGGAGAAACACCTCAGGCGTATTGCTAGCACCTCTTATTATCGCGCTACTTTGGGCTCTGATACCCAGCTATTCCAATGCATATGATCTGTGGCAAGAAAAGGAAATTACTGAAAATCTTCTTCCTTTTATAAATACAAACAAACACTTATGGCTAGAAATTAAAACTAATAGAAAAGTCTTCGCTCTCCATGAAAACAATATCGTTCAACCACAAAAAGGCGGTGCGATACTCTTGCCGAACATCAATTTTCACGTAGACTGGCCTGTGTTAATCCGTCCTTTGCGCAAAGAGCTTACCATGAATGGCTGGCAAGTTCTTACTCTACAACCTCCCACAACCTTCGATAACCAGGATGCAGTTTATTTATTAAACTTCCCCGCAGAAGTCGCCAACCGCATAAATGCTGCCATTGACTATTTTAGGCTTAATAACGTTGAAAACATCGTCCTTATTGCGCATGGTCATAGCGCAAACTTAGCAGCGTTCTACTTGAGCCATAACAACACACAGAATAACTACATCTCGGCATTTGCCGGAATCAGCTTTCAACATTACCCTCTATCTTCTAGCTGGCCTGCAAACAACAAGAGCCTGGAGTCCATTCGGATCCCCATACTGGATATCCACGGTCGACTCAGCAACCCCTTAATAAAAGCTGCCACCCACCGACGATCCGATAGCGCACATTTTGCAGGATCAAAAAAAAAACAAATGACTAGACTCACAAGAACTCAAAAAGTCTCAGAGCTTGCTTTTAATAAGACAGGCGATTTGGATTTCCGCCAAATTCTGCTAAGTAATAGCGATTATAATCTACAAGACCCCGATAGCGGAGCTGCAAAAAAAATTCGAGCATGGTTATCAAATCACGTCAATAAGTAAGCGCTCACAAACACAAACTAAGAAAACAAGTCGTTCAAAGACCGCGCTTCATTCACACCGAATACTAACTTCGTGAATCACCACACAGTTTCTCAATACTTTTGTTTATTTAGGCAAAAGTAACGGATACCATCAAATATTTTGTAAAATACCAGGAACTTATCACAGCATTGCACTAGTCCTATATACTGAGCACAGCGTCCAACCCGACTTAATTGACCAAGCTTTGCAAAAAGATTTTCGGAAACAATATGAATAAACCAAACTCAATGAAACCAGTCCTTTATTTTTTGATACTCACTTTCTGGCTAACCAGCGCCTCCAGTCTTCAAGCAGCACGCTACTCGGTGAAAACGCTAAATTTGCTCGAAGCAAACACGATAAATACGCAAGGAAAAATTATCGGCAAATCAGCAGGAGGAGAGACGATTATCTGGCCCCCGGATGAAGACGATGCGAACAGCTACTCCGAAGACAATATGATAATCCTTCCTTTGCCAAGCCCTACACCACTGTCTATCACCGCTACTGACATAAATGATGCTAACCAGGATACTGAGGGCGAAATTATTGTGGGCTGGTATGAAGATGCTGATACCAACCAAAAGCAAGCTATTTATTGGACCCAAGAAGTTAATGGCTACAAATTAAATAAGCTTCCGCTATTCAACAGAACAACTAGCCGTTGCGCAGGTGATGCTAAGCCAACAAAAACCCCGGAATACCCTTCCTGCTACGATGAATCAAATTACCAGTCACTCATTGAATATGCGTCTTCTTGTGATAACGCTTCATTTGATATTAACGACAGCAGCGCAATAATAACCCTCGAATGTGATATTGGCAGTATTGCCGTAGGCGTTAATAATAACCAATACATTATTGGAAGCTCTTTTCGCCAAGATAACACAGAACGCGCAGTTGTCTGGTTAAAACAAGAAATAACACAAGAGGATGAGGATGAAGAAACTGAAAACGTCTTTGTCCTCGAAACTGCTTACATTGCGATAGACCTTGCAACATCTCCTATCATTTCTAAAGTAGAGCGTTGTGAAACCTACACCAAACCAAACGACAGCTTTATTAATCCAGTATGTTTTGATGATTCCAATTACCAAAGCCTATTGGGCAATTCGAGTTGCGACAACGAAAAATTCGACATATCAAACGACGCATCAACCATCGATATTGGATGCAGCCCGTTAAGCTCAGTAGCCAACTCTCTGCATATAGCAAAAAATGCAAATATAATTGTCGGGACAATTTGTGATGTAGGCGACTGCGCAAACGACGAAGGCAAATATCATTATTACGTATGGCCATCTGTATTGCCTACTGAGTACGCTCCTCCATTGGAACTAAAAAAAATTATAGACAAAATAAGAATAGTAGAAAGATGCGATGGAAAAGAAAAGAAACTTAATGATAGCTTAACACACCCTAATTGTTACGATGAAACCAATTATCAGAATCTTATTAGCAACACTGACTGCGACAACTCTAAATTCGACATTAATATTAAAAGTTCGACAATTACTTTTGAATGTAATATTGAAGATGCTACAACAGAAAACAAGCAACTAAAAGCAGTTGACATATCATCCTCAATTAACGTTGAACATCAAATTACTAGCATCGCAAACAACGACATAACTGGCTGGTATGCAGATACCAACAACAACCCATTACCTGTTATCTGGACAGTCCATACGGGAAGCGAAAACACCGCCGCGTCGGTTAATGATCGCATATTAGGCTCGCTGGATGCCAATGGATATGGTCGCATTATGCATAAAAATGGCGCTGAAATCATTGGTAGCTCAGGAACAGCTAGCGACAACTTTATCGCTATGTATTCTACTGGTAACTGCGGCATTCAAAACCTTAACGACTTATTGGCAAACCCACAAACAGCAAGCACTCTACTCTTAAGCAATGCAGAAAAAATTGCCCAAGCAAAACTTCCCAATAAAATCATTGCAAGCGGAACAGAAAATTCGGTGCAAAACAATTTTTTATTGGCACCAGCCCCAGTTGACGTAGATCTAGGGGTTTCACTCTCCGCAAGTGTCTCTGAATTGACGGCTGGCGATCAAAATACTTATACAGTAACGGTCATAAATAATAGTACTGGTGATGTTGAAAACTCTGGCTTATATGCCACCTGTTTGACTATCCATGTGCAAAGTGAAATCGTCATCAATGAACGCGGAACACGTAGACCTGGAGGCATTTCTTTCCTTGAAATAAATCCCACAGCAGGCATCACGTGTACATCAACCCCTGTCGACATATCTTGCAAAGTGAGCCGCATTAATCCTGGAGATTCCGCAGTTATCTCTGTCCTTACCGAGCCGCGCGCCTTATTAGCAGATAGAACTATACGAATGGTTGCTACAATTACTGCATCAGAAACAGACTCCAACACTGACAATAATCGCACAACATTAGATACATTTGTAAAACGAGAGAATTGCTTCATCGCTACCGCTGCTTATGGTAGCTACTTTGCGCCACAAGTCAAAACTCTTAGGCACTTTCGTGACAATGTCTTGCTAACGAACGCTATAGGAAAGGCACTCGTTCGTTTATACTATGAACACTCACCGCCTATTGCACAATTTATTGCAAAGAAAGACTATTTAAAGGCAGGAATAAGAGCCATACTGACTCCGGTTACATTGATGATAAAACACCCAACATTAAGTCTGATAATATTCCTTGCAGGGTTATTAGGTATAGTAAAGACGATAAACATGAGAAAAAAACAATTAAAACTTACTGCTGAATCCTATTGAGACGGCATAGGTTCTAACAAAGAGAGTCTTGTTAGTGATGTTATCAGCTTCACTAAATTGACGAAATTCCATCTCAACAAACGGAGCAAGCTGGAATGCACTGATTTCCGGCATCAGAACTGCGAATGCAAGCGCTGCACTCCCCATATCGACATCATGCTCAGCACTGGCAAAACTTGCTCTGGAATTTTTTTTGTCATACAACGAGACAGACTTTGTATAGCGCGACGGCCAATAATCGTATGACAACATAGTCAATAAATCAACATACCAAGACGTTCTATACAGCATATCAATTTGAGCCGTATAAGCGTTACCAAGCTTCTCCTTAGCACTTATGTCATTCGCATCATCTGTTACACTTCTAAATAGTGAGTTTTCAGAAACCGTTAATCGATTATAAGGTAACACACCAAACATGGATCGCACACTGAAACGATTTCGTTGAAAAAGAAAGGAAGTCTGAAACCCTAACTGCTGGTAATCCATCAGCAATTCATTATTAAAATTAACTTGCTCACCTGAGGACTCACCTGAGGACAATAAACCAAATTCTGTTCGGTCAATACTGCGACGAACATAAAACACACCAAGTGCAATTCCTAACCCACGCGATCGATAAGAATAATTGATAGGATATACTTTCAACGTATTAAGCTCACGATTTTTACCAGACTGACTATTATCAAACCCATCCACAGTACCAATAGTCGCCAATGCTTCAGATTCGTAACTCAAAGCAGAAAAGAAATTGCCCCAAGAAAAACTATAAGTAAATTCTGGCATGATCTCCTGATTATCGGTCAATGCTAATTTGATTTTATTACCAATAAACGGAACTTTTTGATTTTCAGGAAAATGGCTCAGACGCCTATTTAAGCGAACTCGATTTACAGAAGAACCAAAACTAACGACGTTAGCTGCTAAAATTGGATCCGCGGATTGAACAGCAGCTTGCGACTCAAATTCTTCCATTTCAGGCGTAGATAAAACAGGAGGGATATCAATGTCAATATTTTCTTCCTTTTTACTCTCCTCCTTTTTGCCGCCACGGACTAATTCCGCTTGATCAGCCAATTCCGACTCTGCCACAGCAGAACCGGATACCGCAGAAGAAACACGTTGATCGGCGTCTTCGCCAATCAACGCTTCTTCCTCTAATTCTCTTATTTCTGCTTGCTCATCTTTCTCATTGGGAGGAGCTGTATCCCCCAACATAGAAAGCCCTAGTGCAGCAGTAACCAGAAAATTTTCAGCATTCGCTGAAAACGCGCAGCATAGCGCTAACACAAATATAAGAAACCGAATTTTCATTCACTAAATCTCAATGAATAGACCCTTAACAGCATCCCTTCTAGGAGTCTCCGAATATACTTGACTTTTATTGTAACGCCTTAACAACATGAGGCATATTTTTGCGGATCGCATACCTGACACCGCCTATAACAGCTGAAGTATCCGTGAACACGGCCAATATGTCGTCGACTGCCTTCGCCATAATCACCTTACCTTTACCAAACTCAGTTAAGTGCTGATCCATTTCTCCCAAGCTAAATTCTTTCGCAAGACTTTCTGATGTACCAACAACCGCTGCAACCATTGCCCCTAATGCATCCATATCAACATCGTCACTCTTAGTTGATTGAATCACAAAACCATCGCGTCCAATGACCGCCGCCGCCGCCACCCCTTTTACTCTCAAAAAATCTCCCAGTACTGAGTTAATTGCATTTTCCATTTTTTTTCTCCTGTTATATCCTTTTTATGTTTATAGATGTTTTGTTGCGAACAATAACGCTACCCGTTTAATTAAGCAAGATAGATAATTATATAACCGGTAAACGATGTATATCCGTCTCTAACCAACGACAGATATTCTCCGACTGAGGCATAATAAGTTGTTCACCTGGAGCCTGTGGATAGATATCCGTTAGCTTTAAACCTAGCACCTCAATCAGAGCATCACTTTCAGCAAATATATTAACACCCGTTTTTTGCTCATAAGTAATCAATACTAAGCTAAGCAACCCATCAAAATCCTTAGTGTTTTTATTGAAAAAATTAATAATACCTGAAAACCGTTTCATCAACGAACGACGTAAAGCAATATCTACATCTATCGAAGTTCCAGCGATATAGATATTAAAATTTCGAGAAACAGCAACACGAATCACCAAAGCACTGTCACTCTCATCCAACACATCACTATCGATAGCATGCTGTGATAAGGACGAGAATAGCTTAACCAGCATCGCCTGATCACCAAGCACGAGAATTCTAATCGAATCAATGCCTGACGCTTCGCCTCGATCTAACAAGGACTCTAACTCTCGATAATTCAACTTCTTGCACTGACCGCCTCTTTGCGCCAAAAGACTGACTTTAGCGGTCGCTTGTGACACCATAGAATCATTCAAATAATTTGCAGGTAAAATACTGAGTGTTTTTTGGCGACCCAATAGATAGGACTTGATGATGCTTCTAACAATGGATTTGCTGAGTTGAAAGTCTTCATTTGATATCGCAAAACGAGCCTTTTCCAAGCTCTGTAACAATTTATCACAAGAAACAGATGCGCCGTCATCTGTGGTGCCATTAAGCATCAGATCAGCAAGCAATACTTGATTCAATAAATCAACTAGCTTACTCGTTTCAATTAAAGATTCCTGTTTAGCATCTGCAAAGCCCGAAGTAATAAATTGCATATTTTTTTTTAGCAGCTTAAGCTTTTCTACTGCATCAGCGTGTCTATTCTTGTCAATAGAGTCTCTAATATCAACAAACAACTGATTCATCGAACTTATAGGTTGACGAAAAGCTCTATCTTCCCCCCATCTAAGCACCCCTCGAAATTGCATGACTAATTCGCGAAATCTCTTCTCAATAGACTGTTTTAAGTCGTTTTCTGTAACTTCCATGACCATCTCCCGATAATTCCTTATGTCAACATTACTCAATGAGAACAGTTGAATTATATTATTAATACTATTGAAGAGGTATACTTAATTTTAAAAATATTAATTTATCGCATGGCAAAAAACCCTATAAAGGACTCAACATTCAGGCAAACCTAAAGTCATTAGTGCGATCTGCTTAAAATTACTTTAAACTTGTCTTTAATATTAAATAAACGATAATATTTGATTTGCACTAATTGGAAAAATAGAATACGGAGAGTCTATTCTATGAATAAACTCGATAACTTACTTTATTGCACATGAGAAACTGGTTTCTTTAACTTTAACGTTAAAATTATCCCCGAGAAACCTGCCCAGTAATTTCACTAATCCGTGATCTCATTATTTCTCCGTATTGAACACATGATAATCAGGGAGCACAACAAGCATTATGTACGAACTCTTCTATGACTTGAATCGATCACCATTTTGCCTTTTTTATGAGCGAGATTTATTTTTTGAAAGTTCAACACAGCTAAACGCTCAGGAATTCATTTCTGATTTCATCAACGGAAAAAAAGCTATCATTTCTATTCAAGGACCAGCAGGCTTAGGAAAAACTACGCTAATACGACAACTCGTCGACCACACAATTAATCCAAGCATACATACCCAAACTTACTATTTTAATTGCACAAACAGTCCGAGCTTTGCTAATACTTTTATACAAGATTTTAATTCGAGAAATGCAGGCCGTACCAAAAATGTAGCCACTAGAGACTCGATAACCGAAACAATATCCAACCTTAACAATGACATTCTTCTCATTATTGACGACTCACAGAGATTATCGAACGATGATTTTTCATTTTTAGTTAAACTTTTAACCTATGCTATTACTAACGACCATAGTATTAAATTTTTTCTTATCAGCAATGCAGAAACCGACATCAATCATGAAATAGAAAAAACCACCATCCTCAAAAATTCGCTTGTCAGCTGTCGCTTAACCCCATTCTCTTCAGCAGAAGTTAAAGACTATATAAAGTATCGCTTACATATATCAGGATGGAAAAATAACCCCTTGCTTAGCGATTCAATATTTCCATTAATTTATAAATTAACGGGGGGCATTCCTCGAAGAATCAACTCATTTATGGATAGACTGTTGACTTTCGCGGAGTTTGAACAACACAAAACTATCGACAATCATATTTTAATTCAGTTTTGCATTTATCTACACTCAGAACTCGCAGCACAGAAAACACATGACCATGATAGTTCAGATCTTTTTATTTCACTCGGAAATAATTTACAACTCTTTATCAACGCTTCTACAATATTTCAAAACACTGCTATAGATTCTCAAAAAACATCTGCAAAGGAAGAACTAACCAGCATAATAAACCTAGTTATTAATTTTCGTAGCCACCCAGAAAGATACAAACATTTATCAGACGGTATAGGTCAGCTTCCTGTCGGATTCAATCGACTTATCAACTACATCAGCCCCCACAACGGAAACATTAATAGCATAAAACCTTTTTTAGGAAAAAACATCACTCCAAATAAATTTTGCGAACTTGCGCAAGAATTTATTTTAAAAACGGTATTCTCACCAAATGCAAATGAATATAGAGCTCTCGGACTAAACGATAAAACAGAGCTAGTCGATGCAAAGCGCAACTACAACACAATACTCAGCATAATCAATCAAAATTGCAATTCAAAGCTTCTTCCCGATAACCCCGAAGAAATACTGAGCTCCGCGTATACAGCTATTACTACCCAACGCAAACCAGATCAAAAACCGGATGATTCCGCTCCTGTTTCAACCCCAACTAAGTCGTTCAACACACCCACGGTGAAAGCTCCAACTAAAAAATCGCCTATCACAAAAACCACAGAACACAAAAGAAGCTCAGGTCATACATCCAGCTTAATAGTAAGGAACCCTAAAAACAAAGAACCTGTTGTTATTAATGAAAATTCTTCATCTCAACACCCCGAGGAAAGAAAAACTCGTTTCCCAATAGTGAAGATCTCAGCTATCGCCGCATCACTTGCTGTTAGTTTTATCATATTCATGGTTTTTAACAATAATGAAACCACTGAACCCGATGAAAACATGCTCACTCTCAATTCAAAACCCGTAGGAGAAATCAAACCAAGCATTCAAGACACTGAAAAAAACACGGTACAGAGAACAGCTGCTAATCCTGCAACAAACAATATTGAAGTTGAAGAAAAAAATAAGGTTGATAAAACCGCCCCCAAACCTCAGAAACCCACGACTACTGAAGTCGCAAAAAAGACCACTGAAACTAAAAATAGTCAAATTGCTGACAACAAACTCACGAAAACACCGCCTCCTAAGCCCCAAACACAAACAGCAAAGACAAGTAAACCCGCACTCCAAAATGAAAAACCCAGCCTGGCTGAAAGAAGAAAGTTACTGGATCAACTCATTGCAGACCTCGTCCATGCGTACAAAAAAGGAAACATTAACAGCCTCTCAACACTGTTCGTAGAAAATGCGATTACCAATGAAAGAAGAAATCGCAATGAAATCATTACCGACTTTAAGAAACTCTTTCAATCAACTAAGAATAGAGACATGCAAATTACCGATCTTCAATGGAATCTCATCAACAATATAACGACAGCAACAGGTAATTTCACTGTATCATCATACGATAAAAAATCTGATCATCTTACAAAAACAAGTGGCGAACTGTTTATTCACGCAAAAAGCATAAATGAAAGACCGAAACTTCAAGCTTTTATCTACAATAATATTGTTGATCATAGCCCCAAGAAACCTACTATCATAACTCGCAGGGAAAAAATCATTTCTGAAAAAGACTTGGACTCCCTGATTGACAACTTTATTACTTATTATGACCAAGGCAATATAAAACAATTCTCAGCTTTGTTTACAGAAAATGCAACAACTAACGACAGCTCTAATCGTTCAGAAATCACTAAAAGTTATCAACAACTCTTTGCAGGAACGTCGGAGCGAAATATTCAGTTTAAAAATTTAAGCTGGCAGAAAAAGAACGATGCAATGACAGGCGTTGGAACGTTTAGTTTATTACTCAAAAACAAAACCAATAAAAAGGAGCTTTCCGTAAGCGGTGAGATATTTATTGACACTAAGCTGGTAAACGACCAAGCAAAAATAAACTCACTACATTATCGTTATAGCCTTGCCTCAAATGAATAACTCTTTGATCAACTATAAAATAGAGTAACAAAAAATCAATACGCAAAACGAATCAACAACATATATCGGCAACATTCGCAAAGATATAGTAATTCAAACACAATTACGCCATATAGAACTCAAATTCCACACCACATGGGGACTGTTTTCACCAAGAGAAATTGATGAAGGCACACGGCTATTGCTAAAACATATTGAGATCAAAGAATCTGACAATTGTTTCGATCTAGGCTGTGGTTATGGCCCCATCGGAATAACCATGGCTAAACTTGCCCCTAAGGGAAAAACTCTCTTGGTAGATAAAGACTTTGTTGCCGTCGAATATGCCAATAAAAACATAAAAATTAATAACTTAAAAAACTGTACGTCAGCATTATCTAACGCATTTGATCAGACAGATGCGCAAACCTACGATGTAATTTGCTCAAATATTCCCGCTAAAGTCGGCAAAGAGCTATTGCAAATCATCATGCATGATGCCTTCCACCGGTTAAACCAAGGTGGCTCTTTTTATGTAGTAACCGTTAACGGCCTGCGCCAATTCATGAAGCGCCATTTCTCTGAGGTATTTATGAACTATGATAAAATCAAGCAAGGCAAAGCCTATACCGTTGCTAAAGCGATAAAACTCGATAAAGGTAAAGTGCGCTGACGAGAGAACCCCCACTCAGATAAAACTGCCCTCTCCGCCAAAATAATACGCAAGCGCCCATTGTGAAGACGTGATTTCACCGTCAAACTGTGTGACCAATGTCAGCGCTACTTTTTTCATCTTTGAAACATTGACTAGCTTTTGTGCCCACTATTAGGAACTCCTGCCTAAACATGTTCAGGGAAACCAACCCAAAAGCGTACCAGAGCTGTCTGGACTGGCTTTTACTCTAAACCCAAACGAAGTCGGCGTTCAGTAAACCATTCCTCATCAACATTAGTATTAATCTTGACATCTTTTACTTCAAAAAATGACGAGTGAAACGTTTGAGCATTATCTACCAATACCTTATCCCATACCCATGCATCATCTACTTTTTGCCACTTTAGCCGCTGACGCTTTAATAAGGCCCCTTTTATGTCAAAATAGTCCACTCGTACTTTTATGCAATCCTCAGGATTAGCAGTATTATGAAACCATGATATTTTTTTACTATACTGAGGGTTTGCTTCTTTAGGTATACTTTCTACAACGAAAAACTCAACTCCCTGCTTGTCTCTGTCAGTACGTACGTAGTTATGGGCATCTTCGTTGATATCTCTATAACTTATATCTCCGTAAGTGAGATCAGAGCCGAGAAAACTATCGCTCAAGTCCCTGACGGAAACTTTACGTATTTTTTGTAAATTTGGAAGATATATTGACTGCTCGGCATTCTTTTCATTATATGCAACACGCATGAATCCAGCACCTTTTGCATCTGGTGGGAACACCGTAAACAAGGTCATCTTGTCCACAACCCCACCAACTCCCTTAGTATCTTTCCAAACTCGAAAATACACCGTTTTGCGTTGATTTCCCGATTTATCTTTCATCGAAATAGTCAGCTCAGATTGCTGATCCTCTCCGGGATATTTTGCGTCACATTGGCGAACTATGTCTTTTCCAGACAATTCTTCATCTGCAGAAAAGGCTAAGCTAGTAAATATAAAGAAAGAAAAAACCAACCCAACGGCCTTGTGAAAAATCGACATCCCGAATCACCTCTAAACATGGTTATATAAATTCAACCTGAAAAATCAGCTAACCCTCAGCACAAATTTTTAGTTCATCTCACTGAGATGTTTCCAGGCTAGAGCTTCTTCAAGTATAAACCAAGGATTGGGCTGAAAAAAATATTATCGTGATTTTTTTAACCACCGAATAAAAAAACAACTAAATCTATAATGATTAACTAATTGATATCAGCATAATAATGCGAGAGAGGAAGATAAAAGTCTTAAAAATCTCTCTTAAACTTTGATTAGTAAGAGGACTTGCAGTCAAAACATATTATATTAATAAATATATCGCAAAAAAAAAGGAAGAACTGAGTTCTTCCTTTCTTAAACCAAAAACTTAATTACGATTTTAAGGGCAACCAATACCTGCTGCGCTCGTATTACAAGGTCTGAAACTTTGAAATTCAGGATCAGTATCTGCAAACGTTAAGTTGAATGCGTCATTCCATACGTTTGGCCGTGTAGCAGCTCCAGAATCTAAACCAAATGCGGTAGCCGCCGATACGTTATCATCTCTGTTATCAAAAGCTAGATAACCAAATGAACCACCGTCCTGACCTGAAGTAGCCAGAGAAACATTTTGGCCAATCCAAGTTGCTCTAACCCTTTGTCCAGCTTCCCACTCAACCGACTCACCAAAAGCAAGCTCTATATCGCCAGACGTTGTTTGCATATCACCACCCGACTCACGCAGTGTAAATACCTGAATATCATCTGTTCCGCTCGGGGTATCAGCCTGATACAGACCTGCGACCTGATCTATTTCCATTTGGTAACCTGTGCGATCTCCATCACTGTCTGAGTTTGCTGTATACAAAAAACGCGCCTCAAAATTATCAGAGTCAGCATTAGGACCTTGAGTTACCGTACCTGGGTCAAATAAACCTTGGTCAATAAAGATCTGCGATCCCGTGCTATTTTCTCTAGTATCTGCCCAACCAGAGTTAATATTAGTTACTGACGAGAAATTAGAACCACCAACTTCAGTCTCATTAATTCTCTGAGCCGCAGTGATCCCCACTTCGTTCGTATTGCCCCCTGAACCTAAGTTGATTTTCATCTGCACAAAGCTAACATCAACGAAAGCAGACGTATCAAAGGTGTTAGCACTCGCACCATCGTCAATATCTGGATTATCGGTAACAATGGTAGCGATGTATGAGGTTGCATTAGTTTGACCTGTAGGGGTCATCATATATTGCTTAAAACCCGTACCTTCAGCAATTAGATCACAACTAAATCCTGCGGTGGTAGCACAAATCCCGCCTTCAGTTCCGCCATTTAAAGAGATGACTCCATTCCTTTCTGTCCACCACCCACCAAAATGTGGTGCACCACCGTTTCCTCCGCGGGGATTATCGCCAAAAGCAACACCACTCCCCATTAATAATACTGTGCCGGCTAAAGCACTTACTTTAAACTTACGCATACTCATAGCAATCTCCTCTAACTGAGAGTAATTCAACAGCTACTTATTAACCCAACCCATTTACATCTGATTGGCCTTAAGTAACCACAAGCATTAAAACCTAATTCCTAACTTCTACTCTCTTTTTATCACAACTGTCATTAAACGTCAAGATTAATCACTCAAAAAAAACACCCTATTAGGTTGTCTTCTCCATCCCTCCCTTGTCATCCGCTCTGAAAAACACCAACCTAAAAACAAACCTTGATAAATCAACATGTAATAATGCAAATTTGAATTTTTATATAACAACAACAGAATTTTAGCAAAACCAGCCTGCTAAAAGCTCCACTTACCTCAGTCACTATATCGGATAATATTTAAGTTTAAAAGATTATTTTTGCTAAGACCATAATCAATAGTAGTTATCGAGGCATAAGCAATATTAATCTGTCTATACTCTGTCAACGGGATATGCATCGCTTTAGTAACAGCCATTCTAATGGCCCCTACGTGAGTCACAATAACAATGGTTTCATCTATATAATCATGCGTTAAACGCTCCACACACCCACATACACGTGCTTGAAATTCAGGTATCGCCTCACCCCCTGAGGGGGTGTAAAATATTTTATCCTGCTTCCACTTTGAATATTCATTTGGGTGATTTTTCTCAACCTCATCGAAAAACTGACCTTCCCAAACCCCAAACCTGCGCTCTCTCAAAGCCTGGTTAAGCACTATCTCATTTTGGGTTGCCTTGGCTATTTCACCAGCAGTCCTCAAGGTACGAGCTGCAGGGCTTGAGAAGATAGCGGATGGTTTCATGCTCGCGAAATAACTAGCCACAGCCCTTGCCTGCATAATACCCTCGTCGTTCAATTCAGGATCTACTTTATCATCACAGTAAATTCTATCGGTGGGAAAATCTGTTTTCCCATGACGCACAAAAATCACACGGGTGCTTCTTTCTTTGCTTCTCATCTTATTAACCTCAAACCCTTAGCAACTATCTGTCAGACCATGCTTCACTGGACAAGGGAAATCGGATAGCACTATTTCAAATACTTTTCCTGCCACTCCAAATAAAGCGCATGAACATATTGATTATAAGACTCTTTATCTTTAAATCGCGTCGGATCTATCGCATCAAACACATAATAATTTGCTCGATTATTTCGCGTTGTCATATAATGCCATATTTTGTGAAGCAAGGTCTGAGGATCAGACCACTCAAAATCTTCTTGTGCCTCGTAATGTAAAAAGACCGGGAGGATAGGCACACCTGTTTTAAGCGAAATATCAAAAGCGCCATATCTGAAGTTTTCAAAAATCCGCCGACCTTTACAACCGCCTTCTGGATAAAGCGCGATGGATATCCCAGCCAATAACTGTTTTTCTATTTCCAAGCCCGCAGCAGCACGTGACTCTTTAGACTCACGCCTTACATACAAGGTACCACCAGCCCAACTAATTCGGCCTAGAATCCACCAATCACGTACTTCGATTTTAGCCAGAGAATGCACATTGAACAAGGCTGGCACACCAATATCTTCAAAGGCCGAAGGATGGTTAGCGATTAGAATAAATTGCCTTGGAAGCGGCCTGTCATTTTTTTGATGCAAACGCAAATCCACCCCCAATGCGTTCACAAAACAATTACTCCAGAATCGAAAAAGCGACGGATAAAAGCAATCTAATAATTTTTTTGGTAGGTAAGATAAGAAATAAAGCAGGATGGTCACAAAAATAAAGTCTAACCATAAAATAACAAATTTTAGTATTTTTACCAGATAAAATAACACCACAAATCATCCTTGATGGTTAATACTAATACAATACAAAACACATGCCAGCTAAAATATTCAACAACAAAGGAAACTCTTAAAACAGAATATAATTCAATTACTTATACTTAATCGCTAACCATATCCAATCTTCTTTTGGGAATACAGATGGAATAACGAAACATTAGAGGCGCAAATTTTACCAGCGATGGAGGAATTCTTTGGAATAAACCCGCTATTCCGCACATTACACTGACTTTAAGCCAGCCAAACCCGCGCATTTCTAAACATTCTCATCCAAGGCCCATCTTCTTGCCACTCTTTGGGATACCATGAATTTTGTACGGCGCGAAAAACCCGTTCGGGGTGTGGCATCATAATAGTGAACCGACCATCTGTTGTAGTAAGACCCGTTATTCCATCCGGCGAACCATTCGGATTTAATGGATACTCGGTGGTCACCTTGTGATAGTTGTTTACATAACGCAAACAACTTAACTTGTCTTTTTGCACCGACTGCAATGCATCTGCTGATGCAAATACCGCGCGTCCTTCTCCATGAGAAACAACTACCGGTATTACGGAGTCTATCATTCCAGACAAAAAAATCGAAGGCGAGTTAATAACCTCTACTAAAGATAATCGCGCTTCAAATTGCTCCGATTGATTTTGCCGAAAAACAGGCCAGTGCGCAGCACCAGGAATCATCTCTTTGAGCTGAGACAACATCTGGCAACCGTTACAAACGCCGAGTCCAAACGTATCCTGACGCTGAAAAAAATCCTGAAACACATCGTTGGCTTTGGCATTAAACAAAATAGACTTAGCCCAGCCTTGCCCAGCGCCCAAAACATCGCCATACGAAAAACCACCACAAGCAGCCAACCCCTGAAAGCCATCTAGCTGTATTCGGGAATTAATAATATCACTCATATGCACATCAACACTGGTGAATCCAGCACGATCAAATGCCGCTGCCATTTCAAGATGCCCGTTAACACCTTGCTCCCTCAGTATGGCAACTTTAGGACGAACACCCTTATTGATAAATGGCATTGCAACATTATCATCAATATCAAAACTGAGCTTGGCGCTTAAACCCGGGTCACTGGTATCCAGCAAAGCATCAAATTCTTGTTGTGCACATTGCGGATTATCGCGCAAAGCTTGCATCTGATAACTGGTTTCACTCCAAGCTCGGCGCAAATCAAGACATGATTCATCCAACCATACTGTATGGCCTTGTTTTATAATAATACGATCAGACTCATGCAAACGACCGAGCACAGTACTATGCCGCGCCAAACCTTGTTCGCGTAAAATAGACAACACCATATCTGTATCCTGATGCCTAACTTGAATCACCGCACCGAGTTCTTCACTAAATAACGTTGCCAAAACAGCAGATTCATCATTCATATTATCAATCAGGCCACCAATATCTATCGATAAACCAACATGCCCTGCGAATGACATTTCGCATAAGGTCGTCATTAAACCGCCATCAGAGCGATCATGATAAGCAAGCAATAAGCTTTCTTTGTTTAAACATTGCATCGCTGCAAAAAAGGCTTTGAGATACCCGGCGTCATCTACATCAGCCGGATGATGCCCTATTTGTGTATAAACTTGAGCCAAGCACGATGCGCCCAAGCGATTTTTGCCCTTGCCAAGGTCAATAAGGATGAGGTCAGTGTCTCCTTCATCTGTCTGCAACTGTGGTGTCAAAGTTTTAACGATATTGATCACTGGTGCAAAACCAGTGCATACTAAGGACAATGGCGCGGTAACTGCCTTGTCTTCGCCATCCTCTTGCCAAACCGTTTTCATTGACATTGAATCTTTGCCCACCGGAATAGCAATCCCAAGCTCAGGACAAAGCTCCATACCTATTGCCTTAACCGCCGCGTATAAACCCGCATCTTCTCCTGCATGACCCGCGGGAACCATCCAATTAGCCGACAACACAATGTCTGCTATATTTTCAATCCGCGCAGCCGCAATATTGGTTATGACTTCTCCAACCGCCATACGCGCCGACGCTGCATGGTGCAATAATGCAATAGGTGTACGCTCACCGATGGCCATCGCTTCACCTTTATATCGAAGATAATCCGCAGCGGTTACTCCAACATCTGCAACCGCAACCTGCCATGGCCCCACAAACTGGTCTCGCGCCACCATGCCGGTAACTGTTCTATCTCCAATGGTGATTAAAAATCGTTTATCGGCCACCGTTGGCAAACGCAGCACGCGGTACAAGGCGTCTTTTAAGACGATACAGGAACTATCAAATTCGTTTTTAGGAAATGGCTTGTGATGAACCTCGCGCAACATTTTCGGCGTCTTACCGAGTAAAACCTCCATCGGCATATCGATGGGTGTGTTAGAGAAATAAGCATCACCAACCATCAGCCGCTGCGCTTCAGTTGCCTCCCCTATCACCGCATAAGGGCAACGCTCACGTTGGCAGAACGCCGCGAACTCATGCATCTGCTCTGCGTTGATTGCGAGCACGTAACGTTCTTGTGATTCGTTACTCCATATTTCCATCGGGGACATGCTTTGATCGTCACTTAATATCGCGCGCAGCTCAAACTTTGCACCACGTCCACTGTCATCCACCAGTTCAGGCAACGCATTTGAAAGCCCGCCCGCACCCACATCATGAATACTGACAATGGGGTTTTTGTCACCTTGCTGCCAGCAATGATTAATCACTTCTTGACAGCGTCGTTCCATTTCTGGATTACCACGTTGTACGGAGGCAAAGTCAAGATCCTCATGACTGGAACCCGAGGTCATCGAAGACGCAGCACTGCCACCAAGACCAATCAACATTGCAGGACCACCTAATACGATGAGCT
>CAZWUO010000017.1:0-34436 GCA_964636675.1 uncultured Ectothiorhodospiraceae bacterium | reverse complement strand
TCTATGGGAGTATCGCAAACATCCAACTCCAGTGCTTTGTTAAAATTTGAAGCGAAGATCGCTTTGTCAAAACCAACGCATGCAGCCAAAGCCATACTATACCCTCCCATCTTTTAAATATGCCATTTTTAATTTTTGATGTGCCTCACCATATCGGCAGTATATGGCACCAAGTAAATTAGTCAGTTTCTTTTTGTCCTTAAAATCTATACTTGTCACGGTTAGCATGTGCAACTCTCTCTAATATTATATTTAGTTTTATTCTTGAGTGATACGTAAAGGTAATAAATATGTTGTGCAAGATATTTAAACTGCTTCTCATTTTTTATACTTTCTTATCCGTTACGTCACATTAAGTCCAACCTCATCATATAAATTTTGGTATAATTCTCCTCTCAAAAAAAACACGAACAAACTCAAAATATGATATTACTAGCCGATGTGATAAATGTTTTTTTTATTAATCTAACATTTTTTTTATCACAACATCTATAACTATTTTGGAAAAAATATTTTTTAATGGTTTTTTATTTAGCACTATAGCACTATAGCACTATAGTACTAGTTAGAGCGTTAGCTTACATTAGCATTCGGCTCTATTTTTGAACGAAGCAGAGGATGAAATTTAAAACATATCTTGAATATATTTTTAGAGAGCCTTTGATTAAGTGAGATAGTGAGATAGTGAGATGAAAACAAGGAAAATTGAAACCAATAGAGCGACGACAGCCCTCTGTGTCAGGATAGTTGTTCTGTTTACCAGCATCTATGACTTAATCGTCATTTCGACGCGTCCTGAAATATCCTTGGCCAGCTCCATAACCATCAACAAAACCCTATTTGACTTAATCAGAGCTTCCCTGGCTTTGCACGACCTCAAGCAATAAACGCATCCGGGTTTTCTATTAGTGTTTTTAGTTCAGCTTCTGATAGGACTCTGACGTCGAATTTTTCTGCCTTTTGTAATTTAGACCCGGCTTCCGCACCGGCGATGAGAAAGTCTGTTTTTTTGGATACGCTGCCGGTTACTTTGGCGCCTAATGATTGCAGTTTTGCTTTAATCACATCGCGGGGTTCGCTGAGTGTTCCGGTGAGTACAAAAATTTTCCCGCTTAAAGCACGCTTAGCGGGGTTCACTTCAATTTTTGGCCACTGAATACCCGCGGCGAGTAATTTTTCGATGACTTGTTGGTTATGCTGTTGCTTAAAAAACGTAACCACGTGCTTAGCGACGATTGGCCCCACATCATCAACCAGTAATAAATCTTCGGGACTCGCGTCTTCTATTTTTTTTAATGACCCATAATAGTTTGCTAAATTCTGCGCGGTAACCTCTCCTACATCTCGTATGCCAAGCGCAAACAGAAAGCGCGCTAATGTGGTTGTTTTACTCTTGTCTAATGCCTTTAATAGATTTTGCGCGGACTTTTCAGCCAAGCGTTCTAGGTCTTTTAATATTTCCACGTTTAATGAATACAAATCACTTACGTCTTTCAGTAAATCTTGATCAACTAATTGATCAATGATTTTATCGCCTAAACCATCAATATCCATCGCGCGCCGCATCGCAAAATGTTTTATGCCTTCTTTGCGCTGAGCGGCACAATATAAACCCCCACTACAACGCGATACAGACTCGCCTTCTAGTCGAATGACATCGGAACCACACACCGGACAGCTTGTAGGAATAATGAATTTGTGCGTTTTTTTGGGACGTTCAGATAACACAACTTTGACCACTTCAGGGATAACATCCCCGGCGCGTCGCACAATGACCGTATCGCCTACCCTGACATCTTTTCGATCGATTTCATCTTGGTTGTGTAGTGTTGCATTGGTTACCGTAACACCACCTACCGTAACGGGTTTAAGACGCGCTACCGGGGTCAGCGCGCCCGTACGGCCTACTTGAATATCAATACTCTCGAGTCGAGTGAGTGCTTCAACCGCCGGAAATTTACGCGCGATAGCCCATCTCGGTGCTCTGGCGATAAAACCAACTTGCGCTTTTTGCGCACTGGAATCGAGCTTATAAACCACTCCATCGATTTCATAAGAGAGTTTGCTGCGTTTTTTTTCGAGTTGATTATAATAATCTAGGCATGCCGCTATGCCATTAAGTTTTGCTATTTCTTGACACACTGAAAAGCCCCAGATTTTTAGCAACATCAATCGCGCATGATGTGAGTCCGGTAGCTCAAACTCCGATATTTTAGCTAAGGCATAACAATACATCGCCAACGGTCGCGACGCGGTAATTTTTGAATCAAGTTGGCGAATACTGCCGGCAGCGGCATTGCGCGGATTGGCAAATACTTTTTCACCTTTTTCTCTCTGCGCAGCATTTAAGGCCTCAAAGCCTTTTAGCGGTATAAATACTTCGCCACGTACTTCAAAGATCTTAGGATATTCATGCGCCATCAGCTGTAGTGGCACACTGTTAATGGTTTTGATATTTTGCGTCACGTCTTCACCGATGGTGCCGTCACCACGTGTTGCGGCCTGTACTAAAATTCCATTTTCATAACGCAGACTTATGGCTAATCCATCCACTTTAGGCTCGGCAACATAACATCTTTTTAGTGTTGAGGATTCTTTATCAGTTGAAGACTTTTTATTAGGCGAAGTTGAAGACTCTTTAGTAGACGATGTTTTAGCATCAGCATCGAGAGAAAGGCGTTCACATAAACGTTTGTCGAAATCTAATACTTCCTCATCGGAAAAAGCATTATTAAGCGACAACATCGGAATATCATGGCTTACTTGCTGAAAAGCAGTTAATGCGTCCCCGCCAACACGTTGGGTCGGTGAATGCGCGCTACCGAGTTCGGGGTATGCGAGTTCAAGCTGCTGTAACTGGCGAAACAGGCGATCATATTCTGCGTCGGGTATTTCAGGGTCATCCAATGCATAGTATCTATTCGCATGATAATTTAACGTATCGACTAGCGCTGAATAAGTACGGCGTATGCCTGAGTCTGGGACAGCGGCGGGTTTAGGTGTAGTCTTGGACATAGGATGGGTACGGACAATTAAACGCTAAGTTCTTCTTCCGCTGCTAAACGCGTTTTTTTTGCATATTGCTCCGCTAACTTTCGCAGCTGATTAATTTTTTGACTGATTAATACGTTTCTGTCTTGGTCAAGCACCGTGCCTTGTATATGACGTGCAAATCTTTGGGCTAAATGTAACATCACACTATACGTATTCGCAGAATCAAATTCTGGCAAGGGCAAGGGTAGGCGCATTAAAAAGCTCACACCGGTGGTGGTAAATTCTTCAGGATTTTTTAAATCAAAATAACCCGGCTCTACCAAATTAACCACACTGAATAAGGGCATGGCATTATTTTTTTGATCAAAATAATGAAATATATTATGTGGGCCAAACACCATTCCTAGCTCGCCCAAAATGTGACTCAATGCATCACCGGGAATACTAAAACCTGTTGGCGTCGTCACGTGCAGGATGACAAAGTCTTCCGGCTCTTTTGCCGCTGTTTCCGCCGATAAATCTTGGGATTCTTGCTGTTTTAGCGCGACTTTTGGTTTGGCTGTGGATTGCGCGACCCATTCTGAGTCTTCAGGCGTATCGAGTGGGTTTGCATATTCTTCTAATATATCGTCTGTTTTTGCTACCAAATAATCCGCATCGGGCAAACTCTCAAAAGTCGTCGCGGGCGTATTAGCTTCTCCCGTCTCAAGATTATCGATGGTATGGAAATTTGAATAATCTTTTCTCGGTGTATTATCGCGCTTGCGCGGTTTCAAGCTAACGATAATAATGGCAAAAAGAATAACCACGCTCGCCGCAATAAGGGTTAAGCGCAGTGGGTTAGAAAAAAATTCTGTTAGCTGCTCCATGTTTTACACGGCAACCAATTGCGTTGCTTCTTCTACATCCACGGTAACCATTCTTGAAACCCCCGGCTCATGCATTGTAACCCCATTGAGATGTTCGGATATCTCCATCGTGGCCTTGTTATGCGTAATGAAAATAAATTGCACCTTCTCAGACATCGTTTTTAACAATTCACAAAAACGCCCAACATTCGCTTCATCCAGTGGCGCATCGACTTCATCTAACATACAAAAAGGGGCCGGATTAAGCTCAAAAATAGCAAATACCAAGGCTACCGCTGTTAGCGCTTTTTCACCACCAGATAGCTGGTGAATATTAGTAATGCGTTTACCCGGAGGCCGCGCCATGATGGTCACCCCTGTATCCAGAAGGTCTTCCCCGGTTAATTCCAAATATGCTTGTCCACCACCAAACAATTTGGGAAACATGCGTTTCAAACCATTATTGACAAAATCAAAGGTGTCTTTAAATTTCGCACGGGTTTCTCTGTCCATCTTGCGAATCGCATTATCTAAGATCTCTAGGGCGTCAACCAAATCCTGATTTTGCGCATCAAGATAGCTCAAACGCGCTTGTTGCTCCACATATTCATCAATGGCGGCTAAATTAATAGCCCCCAATCTGCTTATCTTTAGCTCAATTTCATTAATATTTTCTTGCCATGCCTCAAGTGTAGCATCTGCTGGCATACTCTCAAAGATAACGCTTAAATCATGACCGCTCTCGGTAATCCTGTCCTGCACACCTTGCTGCTTTACTTTATGCGTCTGAGCATCGAGCTTAGATTGCTCAAGCACCTCTCTGGTTTGCTCTACGGTGTGTTCTGTCTTTATCTTACGTTCACTTAATTCGCGAATTTCAGCATCTATCGCTGCTACTTTATTCCGCGCCTGTTGCAAATGCGATTCAATTTCCAGTTTTCTTGCGAGTAATTTTTCCAACTCCTGATGCAATAAGGTCAATGGATTACCATCTTGTTGGTTTTGCGTTTCGAGACTTAACTTTCTTTCACCCAATGAATCCAATTGCTGCTGAATTCTTTTTATATTTTGTTGCGTTCCTTCGAGTGCTGTTTTCGTCGCCTGTAATTCTACTTGTAAATTTTGCACATTTTGTCGATCCGTATTCGCGCGATCTTTAGCACTCGTGGTTGCGGCTCTTAACTCATCACGTATTGCGGATAATGCTTCGCGTCTCAGGTTTAATGCTTCCATTTGCTCTAAGGCAAGCTCCAATTTACCGCGTGCAAGCTGGACTGTTGTGCGATGTGCAGAAATCTGATCTTGAATTTCAAGCTGCTCTTTGACGATAGAATGTTTGCGCGTGCTTAAATGATCTAATCGCGCTTGCCGACCACTGCGCTGTGATTTGCTTTCACCGAGATTTCTCTCTAGCTGGGAAATGTTGTCTTGGAATAAATCACGCTGAATTTCTATTTCCTGTAACACCTGTTTGCCGTGATCTAATTGCGCTTCAAGGATTTCTTTTTGCGCCATACACTGCTGCCCTGCAGATGCCAGGCTTTTAAGTTCTTTTTCACGCCCTAATACCCCGGCCTCATTCCCCAAGCCGGTATTCATGGTCAGCCAGTTACGGCCTAGCCAAACCCCTTCTTTGGTGATTACGGATTGACCTTCACCCAGTTGTTGCCGCAGGGTTAATGCTTGCTCTAAGTCTTGCGCGCAGTGAATATTGGCGAGTAAATTATCGACTGCCGAAAACTTATGTTTTACTTTATGAATAAGCAAGGTTTTGCTATCAAGATGTTGCGTAACAGGTTCTTGTTGCTCGACAAAACTAATCGTTGCCGCAGAGAATGTGCCTAAGGCCGCAGAAACATCCGCAATATCATTAACACATATGGCCTGTAGATGCTGACCGAGAACAGTCTCTAAGGCTTTTTCCCATGTATCATCGACGTCTAAGACTTCGGCCAATCGAGTCGCATTTGTGAGACCTTGTTGGCTTAACCAAGCAGCGAGTTTTTCATCGCGCTTGCCAAAAGTGTCTTCCTGCAACGCTTCTAAGGACGCCATCCGTCCATTGGTTTTTTGTAAATCACCATGGATCTGCGACAGCGATTCTGCAGTTGTATGGTTTTGCTGACGTTGCTCGGTAATCCGCGCCTGATTCTCTTGCAACGCGCCAAGCTGGTTATCAATTTCATTCTGACGCTCGCCAATTTGCACGTTCAAAACGTCGAGTTCTTGTTCTAAATTCCCCGTTGCGATGGTTTCCGCTTCCCCTTGCAATCTTATAAAACGTTTTTCGAGTTGCTGCGACTGCTCTTCTAAGTGGGTAATTTTTGTTCTCTCGACTTCTGCTATTTGCGTAGGTTGGTTTGCCGTGGCATTAAATTGATCCCATTCAGCCTGCCAGTTTTGCAATGCATTCTCGGTTTCTTCTTGGGCGACTTTGGATAATTCGTAAACCTCATTTGCAGCGGCGTATTGTGGCTCTAGCTCGGCGGTTTTCTGCGTCAGATCAGCCAAACGTTGCTCATCGGTATGAAACAGTTTAAGTGCATCTTCCCACGCGAGGCTAACTTGTTGTAGATCATTTGCTATTTGTTGTTGGCGTTCTTTGTGGTGTTGAGTTAATTGCTCATTACTGGAAATCTCTGCGCCTACCTGATAAAACTGGGCTTGTATCTCAGCTAATAGTTCGCTCGATTCAATATGGGATTCCCGTTGTTTTTCGATGCTGACTTCCAGTGAACGCAGGGTTGCCATTGTAGCTTCCAATTGCGTCTGCAAGCGCGATAATTCAGTCGATTTATCTTTTACCCTGAGATCAAATTCCTGCCACTGTAAAGCAAGATATTGCCCTTGAAAGGTCCGCTCATCCGCTTTTAGATGTTTATAACGCTCTGCGGTTTTAGCTTGGCGCTGTAATTTCTCAATTTGCTTCCCTAGCTCATCGCGCAAATCGGCAATCCGCGACAAGTTTTCTTGGGTGTGGCGAATTCTATTTTCTGTCTCTCTTCTGCGCTCTTTATACTTGGATATTCCTGCCGCTTCCTCAATGGTTACGCGCAAATCTTCCGGCTTAGCCTCGATCATCCGCGCAATCATTCCTTGCTCTATGATCGCATAGCTTCGCGGCCCGAGGCCTGTTCCAAGAAAGATATCCGTGATATCGCGACGCCGGCACTTGGTACCATTCAAATAATAATTCGATTGACCATCTCTGCTCACGAGGCGTTTGACCGAGATTTCGTTGTAATTGGCAAATTGCCCCCCCAGTCCGTCAATGGAGTTATCAAATACCAGCTCGATCGAAGCCTGACCCACCGGCTTTCTCGAAGAGGAGCCGTTAAAAATGACATCTGCCATGGAGCCACCGCGCAGGTGTTTCGCCGAACTCTCCCCCATAACCCAACGCACCGCGTCAATAATATTTGATTTTCCGCTGCCATTCGGCCCTACGACACCCACCAAGTTGCTGGTTAAATGTACGGTGGTTGGATCGACAAAGGACTTAAAACCGGAAAGCTTGATCTTACTTAGACGCATTTTTTTATACTACTCACAATGGGTTGATTCAGGGGGCCAATTCTACTCGGCAACGGGAGGCCGATTCAGTTAGAATCAAAGCCGTAAAACTAACATAGAGACGAGTTTATGCCTACCCAAGCAAGTAAAAATCTTGAAATATTTGATAATCCACAACGGGTTTCTGATTACACGATTAAAATAAAAGTCCCTGAATTCACGTGTTTATGCCCTAAAACCGGACAACCTGATTTTGCCACCCTGCACATCCACTACCTACCGGATAAACACTGCGTGGAATTAAAATCACTGAAACTCTATATGTGGTCGTTCCGCGAGGAAGGCAAGTTTCACGAAGCCGTGACCAACGAGATCCTGCAAAACCTAGTGGATGCCTGTCAGCCCAAATATATGAAGGTGACGGCTGAGTTTTATGTGCGTGGCGGAATTTATACGGATGTTATCACCGAATACAAAGCAGCCGATTGGACGCCCACGGTGCCGGTATATCTCCCCTGAGTCCTGATCAATCTCTCTATATAGGCATTGATGTTGGAACATCGGGCGTGCGTGCGTGCGCAATCGACGCCCACGGAAAACCACACGCCTTTAGCGAGCAGTCCATGCCTATGCCGCACGTCACAGAAGGCAGCAAGACGCAAGACCCCAATATATGGTGGCAAACCACATTATCGGTGCTCGAGTCCTTATTCAATGACTGCACGGCATATCAGGTGCAGGCCATTGCGGTAGATGCCACCTCGGGCACGGTATTAGTCACTGATGCTTCCGGTCAGCCCTTAGCCCCTGGGTTAATGTATAACGATGCGAGCTGCATTGCGCAAGCTCAGCGCATTCACGAACTTGCCCCCGCCGATAGCACTGTCAACAATGCCAGCTCAGGACTCGCTAAACTCCTGTATTTGCATCGAAAACTTAACAACAAGATAGTCTTTAGCCTCAATCAAGCTGACTGGATATCGGGCAATTTATCCGACACTTACGGCTATTCGGATCACAATAATTCGCTTAAAATGGGATATGATGTCATTCAGCAAAAATGGCCTCGCTGGATTAAAGACTTAAACCCAAGTTTATATCACACACTTCCTACTGTCGTTGAACCGGGCAAAGTTATTGGTCAACTAAGCGCCGTATTAACCCAGAAATTTGGGATTGATTCTAGTGTTAACATCGTGGCAGGTACCACCGATAGCATCGCTGCAGTGATTGCGAGTGGTGCTTCTACGGTTGGCCAAGCCGTCAGCTCGCTCGGCTCCACCTTGGTATTAAAACTCATTAGCGCCAAACCTCTGTACCATGCTGAATACGGCATTTACAGTCATCGCTTAGGTCAACATTGGCTCGTAGGCGGGGCCTCTAATTCAGGCGGTGCCGTGTTAAAGCACTATTTCAGCTGCGATGAAATCAAGCTATTTTCCAAACAGATCAAACCCGACGAACCACAACAGCGGGCTTATTACCCGTTGATTAATCCCGGTGAGCGTTTTCCGCTAAACGACCCACTCAAGGAATCGGGTATCCCCAAACATCCACAAAAAGACCTGGCTTTTTTCCAGGCTTTGCTGGAAGGAATCGCGCACATTGAAAACCAAGGCTACGAAAAACTTGCGGAATTAGGCATGCCTTATCCCAGCGTGGTATACACTGCCGGAGGCGGCGCGAACAATGAACAATGGACTTTAATACGGCAAAAGATGTTGGGTATTCCCGTCACAAAAGCAAACAATGAAGAGGCCGCTTATGGCGCAGCCATGTTAGCACTGCAATCTACACACAGGAGAAATTAAATGACCACAGGCAACAACCCATTAGCCGGCGCACTTTATCTGCTCAAAGGCTTTAGCATGTTACGCCTACCGGAATTACGTCGCTTTGTATTAGTCCCACTCATTGTCAATATTCTGTTATTCGCCAGCATGTCTGTATTACTCTATAGCTCATTGAACGACTTTATCTTGCAGTTAGTCGCAGGGCTACCAGAGTGGTTACAATGGATTGACTGGCTTATCTGGCTGTTACTCGGCATCTCTATTATTCTTTTTGCCTATTTTACGTTCACGATCATCGCCAATATTATCAGCGCGCCGTTTAACGGTATTTTAGCTGAAGCGGTTGAAGACTATAAACTGGGCAAAAAAGAAAATAATGCTTCTATGGGAAATGTTTTTGCAGAAATAATACCTGCGTTAAAAGACGAAGGGCGTAAAATATTTTATTCATTAAGTCGTAGCATCCCGTTGTTGATCTTGCTGTTAATCCCTGGAATAAATTTCATCGCGTCAATGCTTTGGTTGCTTTTTGGTACATGGATTTTGTCCTTACAATATCTTGATTACCCTTTATCTAATCAAAAAATATTATTTACCCAGCAAAGAAGCCTATTAAAAACGAAACGCTGGTTAATCTTTGGTTTTGGCGGTGCGGTGATGCTCGGTACGATGTTGCCGATTGTGAATTTTTTTATCGTTCCATCAGCTGTCATTGCATCAACGCTCATTTATATTGATCATTTTAGAGAGGATATTATTGCACAAGAAACTAAGCAAGAAATTGCATCCTGAATCCCACACAATGGGCTACTTTACCAGTGCACTAAGAAACCGCTGATAAAATCATCTTAGTGCGCGATAACGGCATTTTGTTAGGGTTATAGTAAGTAATTTTTTAGTCGATCAACGCCAATTTTCAAACGTTCCATTGATGTTGTATACGCAAATCGTAAATGTTTATGCGCTTGATTTTTTCCAAAATCTATACCCGGCGTCAGCGCAACCCCAATATCTTCTAATAATTTTTGGCAAAAAGAAAAACTATCACTGCTAAATTTTTCGCAATTCGCATAAATATAAAAAGCTCCCTCGGGTTTGACTTTCACCGCAAAACCTAACTCGATGATGGAAGCTAACAGATAATTTCGTCGGGAACGATATTCTTTGACTCTGTCTTTTAGTATTTTTTGCGTCTCCGGTAAAAATGCAGCGAGCGCCGCATATTGCGCGATAGTAGAGGGTGCAAGAAATATATTTTGCGCAAGTTTGTCGAGCACTGAAACAAAGACTTTAGGCGCTATCATCCAGCCCAACCGCCAGCCAGTCATGCCACAATATTTTGAAAAACTATTGACGATAAAAATATGCTCGTTGATGCCAAACGCACTCGATAATTTATCATTACCGTACTCAATACCATGATATATTTCATCGACAATGAGATAACCGTCCTTAGCAGCGACTAAATTCGCGATCCGCTGCAGCTCACTCTGCTGCATCACCGTGCCCGTAGGATTCGACGGAGTGGCAATCATTACGGCTTTGGTATTAGCCGACCAATTCTCAGTGATTTGTTTTGCCGTCAGCTGGTAGTCGGTCGTTGCATCCACATTAATGCTGACAGGTCGGCCTTCGACCAAACGCACAAAATGGCGATTGCACGGATAACCAGGATCAGACAATAAGACTTCTTCACCGGGATTGATCAGCACATTCATGATGAGCTGCAACGCACCGGAAGAACCCGGTGTGACAATCACTTGTTCGGCAGCGACTGCTACTCCGTAATTTTTATAATAATGGCGCGCTATCGCTAAACGCAATTCCGGCAGTCCTTGTGCGGGTGTATAGTGTGTTGCGCCCGATTTTAAAGCCGCAATTCCTGCGTCTAGGATTGGCTGCGGCGAATCGAAATCCGGCTCACCGATTTCCATATGGACGATATCACGCCCTTGGAATTCCAATTCCTTGGCACGGGCCAGAAGCGCCATGACATGGAATGGCGCGATATTCGCTATTCTGCGCGCAACAGCAGGCTTACGCCTCATTGGTTAGCAATATTTTTTAATAATTCGATATCAATCATTTTCTTGCCGTCACTCTCACCCGCGATGACTTGCATGGAATGGTCTGCATCCCCAAAGCTATCAACCACCAAAGATGCACCGCTAAAATCATGCTGTAAAGTATAATCATTAACCGTTATGAGCGTTTTTAAATCAGCCGCAAGCGCAGATTTAATGCCATTTTCTGAGTCCTCAAGCGCGATTGCCTCATGCGGTTTAAGGCCCATTTGTTTTAGCACATATAAATATATATCGGGTGCCGGCTTTTTAGCTGGCACGATATCTCCGGCGGCAATCACATCGAACCACGTTAAAGATTCTTCGCCAAGGGTGGCCACTAACAAAGAGTGAATATTCTCTGGGCTGGTGGTGGTTGCAATCGCTAAGCGTAAACCCGCATTTTGCGCTTCCGCTAAAATACGTTTAACACCAATGCGTAGTCCAATTTTTCCGGTACGCAATAATTCAACAAACACCGCATTTTTTTCTAAGTGCAGTCGTTGAATAAACGCATTATATTTTTCGGGTTTTGGAAAACTCTTATTAAAGTTTTCCACGTAATATTTCATACGCTCTTTACCACCGGTTACCGCCAACAACTCACCATAGAGCGGCTCGTCCCAAAACCAATCCAAGTTATTCTTTTTGAATACCTCGTTAAACGCTATTCTATGCCCTTCTCTCTCGGTATCTGATAGTGTTCCATCCACATCAAAAATTAACGCTTGCAAAGTCATTTGTGTGCTTACTCCATGGTCAAAATTTTCTATATTCAAGGCCCGTGATTTTCGCATCACTTGAATATAAAGTCTCTTATCCATTAATATATTTTTGTTTTTATTGCGGTTACGAAATTTTTCTGGTAAAAAGGCGAGTCCTCAAAAACCAAGCTATTCGGGAGATAAAGGCATGCCGGCAAAGAAGAAAGTATCTGCCAAAAAAACTGCTGATAAATCAAAGGCTAAGACGACTGATGTCAATAATCAGTCCGCAGCAAAACAGGCAACGGCCACAAACATTCAAAATACAGCGACCGCCACCACTGCCTTTGGAGATATTCCTCCCTATGTAGAAAAGAAGGGCGAAGAATATATGAACGACGATCAGTCGGATCATTTTCGCGCTATTTTGAACGCATGGAAAAAGGAGTTAATGGAAGAGGTAGATCGTACCGTCCATCACATGCAAGATGAGGCGGCTAATTTTCCGGATCCGAGCGACCGAGCGACTCAGGAATCGGAATTTACCATGGAATTAAGGGCACGCGACAGGGAAAGAAAATTAATTAAGAAAATAGATGAATCCTTAACTAATGTAGACAGTGGTGACTATGGCTTTTGTGAGCAATGCGGAGTAGAAATCGGAATCCGCCGATTAGAAGCACGACCTACCGCTTCGCTTTGTATTGATTGCAAAACGCTGGATGAAATCAAAGAAAAACATGTAGGAAGTTAAAAAAAAGCCTATCGAATGATAGGCTTTTTTGCATTTTCCTTTGTTTAGCTATTTCATCGCTCACGCACACGCAACTGGTTCTCTTGCGCAAACTTGATGATATATTGAAATCCCGTAGGATCATCTTGCTCTAAGCGGCTGTCTACTACCAAGCACTTTTCTCCATTCACTATTTTTGGCTGTACGCTTTTGCTATAGTGCAACCGATGATCGGGGCCAAAGGAGCCCATAACCGCAGATATGCGTTCAATCCAGTCACTCGGCCTGAATTTCCTGCCATCCTCATTGACACTCTCAATAACCAATTGTTTTTCAACCATATTATGTTCCAGTTATCACTACGTTAAACGACTACCCTAAGCACTATAAGGTTATCGTCAAACTGCGTATTTTTTGTATGGGAAATAACTAAAAAAAACTGTGATTCAATCGACTGTTGGGGTCACAAGTCGTTCACATTGCTCTTGCAGTATCTTAGGGCGTGACAGATATAAGAAAACACCCCTTTTACGGGGTGTTACTCAGAATCGCTTGTTTAACCTCAGCCAAATTGGCATTGATAGTAATGATTTTTGTAGAAGCTTGCTGGATAGCCGTATCCGGATCTTTTAAGCCATGTCCCGTTAAGGTACATACGATTTTATTACCTTCAGGAATTTTTCCGGATTTTATATCACGAATACAGCCCGCTAATGAGGCTGCAGAAGCTGGCTCACAAAACACGCCTTCGCGTTTCGCCAGTAAAGCTTGAGTTTCGAGTATCAACTCATCCGTGCACTCATCAAACCAGCCTTCTGAATTTTTCTGCGCAGTCCAAGCCTTATCCCACGATTGTGGATGGCCAATTCTTATCGCAGTGGCAACGGTCTCCGGATTATCGAGCATTTTCCCACGCAGAAAAGGCGCCGCCCCCGCCGCTTGATAACCCAGCATTTTAGGTCGATTATTGACGATGCCATGATCAAAATATTCACAATAGCCCATCCAATGCGCAGAGATATTGCCGGCATTTCCCACCGGTAAACAGTGATAATCCGGCGCACAACCCAGCTCTTCAATAATCTCAAATGCGGCGGTCTTCTGTCCTTGCAAACGATAAGGATTAATTGAATTCACAATCGTCACTGGGACTTCGTCACCCACTTCCTTAACCAATTGCATGCCGTCATCAAAATTCCCTTTAATTTGTACCACTACCGCCCCGTGCATCATGGCCTGGGCTAATTTGCCCATGGCAATTTTACCATCTGGAATAAGTACAAAAGCCGTTATCCCGGCTCGTGCAGCATACGCCGCCGCCGCTGCAGAAGTATTCCCGGTGGAAGCACATATAATAGCGCTGCTACCTTCTTCGACCGCCTTAGTAACGGCTAACGTCATCCCACGGTCTTTAAACGAACCGGTAGGGTTCAGGCCTTCATATTTGACATAAATAGCCACGTCCTTGCCTAACAACTTAGGGATATTATTTAATCGAATCAACGGGGTATTACCTTCACCCAAGCTGATAATCCGCGTATCATCGCTAATGGGTAAACGATCGCGATATTTGTTTATTAACCCGGTGTAACGCTCTTTTAATGACATCGTTCTTCCTATAAATATATTTTAATCTTTATCCAGATGCTCTACACGTATGCGTGTTACTTTACCGTGGACTACTTGCATTTTTTCAATCTGATCAATCGCTTGATTCATCTGCCTTTCCTCTACCGAGTGCGTCAGAATAATTAATCGAGCATCTGCATCTTCAGTTTGCGCTTCCTTTTGAATAAAGGCTTCAATGCTAATCCCTGCATCACCAATAATTCGCGTTAATTCCGCTAAAACGCCCGGTTTGTCCGCAACATCCATGCGCAGATAATAAGCCGTAAGAATCGCCTCTATGGGTAATATCGGTATTTCAGACTCTGAAATAGCATCCGGCTGAAAAGCCAAATGGGGAACTCTGTTTTCGGGATCAGAAGTCAAAGTGCGAGTAACATCAATAATATCGGCAACCACCGCTGAAGCCGTTGGCTCAGCGCCGGCTCCCGCCCCATAATAGAGTGTAGGCCCTACCGCATCACCTTTAACGAGTACCGCATTCATTACACCATCGACATTCGCAATGAGACGACGCTCAGGTATTAAGGTAGGATGCACGCGCAACTCAATCCCCGCCGGCGTTCTTCTCGCCACCCCAAGATGTTTGATTCGATAACCGAGTTCCTCGGCATAGTTAACATCTTCCCGGGTTATCTGACTAATGCCTTCCGTGTAAGCCGCATCAAACTGTAATGGAATACCAAAAGCAATGGATGCGAGGATGGTTAATTTATGGGCCGCATCAATACCTTCTACGTCGAAAGTCGGATCTGCTTCCGCATAACCAAGACGCTGGGCCTCGGCCAATACATCTTCGAAAGCGCGGCCTTTATCGCGCATCTCAGTTAATATAAAATTACCGGTGCCATTAATAATACCCGCAAGCCATTCGATACTATTACCCGACAAGCCTTCGCGTAGCGCTTTAATAATAGGAATCCCGCCCGCTACGGCTGCTTCAAATGCAACCATAACCCCTTTTTTTTGGGCTGCGGCAAATATTTCATTACCATATTTGGCAATTAAGGCTTTATTTGCAGTAACAACATGCTTACCGTTTTGAATGGATTGCAACACCAGAGTACGCGCTAAAGTATCGCCCCCTATTAGCTCAACGACAATGTCAATATCAGGATTATTAACCAGCTCTTCGGGCTTGTTAGTTAGCAGAATACCCTCAGTACTGCAAATACGCGGCTGAGTGATATCTCTCGCCGCTGCTTGTACAACATCAATCGCACGTCCAGCGCGGCGCGTTATTTCCTCAGCGTTACGCTTAAGCACGTTGACCGTGCCACCACCAACAGTGCCCAGGCCTAATATTCCAACTTTTACGGGATCCAACTTTTTTCTCCTATTTTTCTAATACCCAGAGTCCGCAAGTGAGCGCAGAGCAATGGCAAATCTATACGCCGTCTTGACGCAACATATCGCGTATTCCGCGGAGTGCTTGACGCGTGCGATGATTATTTTCGATCAATGCAAAACGCACATGGTCATCGCCATACTCCCCAAACCCAATACCGGGAGAAACCGCTACCTTTGCTTCTTTCAGCAATTTTTTAGAAAACTCCAACGATCCCATTTCTTTATACTGCTCAGGAATAGGTGCCCAGACAAACATGCTTGCCTTAGGCTTTTCGACGATCCAGCCTAAGTTACTAAGCCCCTCACACAGCACATCTCGGCGCGATCGATACATGTTACGAATTTCTTCTACACAATCCTGTGGGCCTTCCAGCGCCGTAATAGCAGCAACTTGAATCGGCGTAAACATGCCGTAATCCAGGTAAGACTTCATTCTCGCCAGCGCGCCAACTAACGTCTGATTACCACACATAAATCCCACACGCCATCCCGGCATATTATAACTTTTTGACAATGTATAAAACTCAACCGCCACATCGCGTGCATCAGGGATTTGCAATATAGAAGGCGCTTTATAGCCATCGAAGACGATCTCAGCATAGGCGATATCATGAATCACCCATATCTGATGCTCTTTAGCGATTTTCACCACTTTCGCAAAAAATTCGAGATCCACACATTGGGTTGTTGGATTTCCCGGAAAATTTAATACCAACATTTTGGGTTTTGGCCAGGTGTCCTTAATCGCTTTTTCTAATTCAGCAAAAAAATCGATTCCGGCCACCATTGGTACATGCCGAATATCCGCACCTGCAATCACAAACCCATAGGGGTGGATCGGATAAGTGGGATTGGGCACCAACACCGAGTCTCCCTGCCCTAGCGTCGCTAAAGCTAAATGCGCAATGCCTTCTTTTGATCCAATCGTCACAATAGCTTCTGAGTCTGGATCTAAATCTACGTTGTATTTGTCTTTATACCAGCTACAAATAGCTTTGCGGAGCCGTGGAATACCTCGCGAAAGGGAATATCGATGGGTATCTTTGCGCTGTGCGGCTTCAACCAGTTTATCCACAATATGCTGCGGTGCGGGTTGATCAGGATTACCCATACCAAAATCTACGATATCTTCACCACGCGCTCTCGCAGCAGCTTTAAGTTCGTTAACGATATTAAATACATAGGGGGGTAAACGTTTGATACGTCTAAATTCGGAAAACAAAGGTTTGACCTTCTTTCTTTTGTAAAATCATAAATATGTGGAAAACACGCAAAGATACTGCTAGCCAGGCAAACTGTCAATGAGGATTTTCTCCGCGCAGGGGGGGATGCTCTGGCTTCTGAGAGATGGCATAATAAACCCCACTCTCTCAAAGTCAGAATATAGTAAATCGATGCAAATAACCCAAAACAACAATACAAGTGCATACTCCATCCTCTCATATGCAACCGGTAAAATAAGACTCGCTATGCCGCCTCATGGCATACTGCCCGACGGGGCAAGTTTATTAAGTGAACCCGATGAAATGAACAAACCTACCGTTTTCGACTGGTTCAAGAGTGTTATTATCACTCCAACGAATATCAATACTGACTGGAAACCCCAACACCATGACGAAATGACCATCAATGATTTTGCTTATATCTTGGAACAAGCACCTGAGATTGTATTGCTCGGAACCGGTAAACAGTTAGTGTTTCCCCCGCACGACATCTTGGCGCTTTTTTCCAAGCAAAATATTGGTCTAGAAGTCATGGATACACCCGCAGCATGTAGAACCTATAATTTTTTAATGAATGATAGTAGAGATGTCGCGGCTGCGATTTTGATGATCCAAGACAGCTAGGGGGTGTAACACCCCCTGCATTAACAAATGCTCAATAAAATACGGCTTCTGCGGAAAAGCCTTCTTTTTCCATGATTTCACGAAGTTTGCGCAATGCTTCTACTTGAATTTGCCGAACCCGCTCACGGGTTACTCCGATTTCGCTACCCACTTCCTCTAAGGTAGACATTTGACGACCGTTGAGCCCAAACCGCCCCTCGACAACATGTCGTTGTTTGTCGTTTAATTGAGTAACCCAGCACTCTATATGTTTATTAATATCCTCATCTTGAAGAATCATTGCAGGGTCTAAATTATTATTATCGGGGATGCCGTCTAATACCGAACGATCGGTATCTTTACCCATGGGAGTATCTACCGAAGTCACTTTTTCATTGAGCCCAAGAATACGTTTGACATCACCAAGAGGCTTATCGAGATATTCCGCTATCTCTTCTGGGCTGGGTTCTCGGTCTTCAGCTTGGGTAAAGTGACGAGCTGCACGCAAATAAGTATTAAGCTCTTTTACAACATGAATCGGCAGGCGAATGGTGCGTGTTTGATTCATTATTCCACGCTCAATCGTCTGTCTAATCCACCAAGTCGCATAGGTTGAAAACCTGAAACCACGCTCGGGATCGAATTTTTCAACCGCATGAATCAGTCCTAAATTCCCCTCTTCAATCAAGTCAAGAAAAGCAAGACCACGATTTAAATATCGCCGGGCAATTTTAACCACCAAACGCAGATTACTTTCAATCATTTTTTTGCGCGAAGCAGGATCGCCAGCCAACGCTTTGCGCGCGTAATAGACTTCCTGCTCAGCGGTAAGTAATGGAGAAAACCCTATCTCATTAAGATATAAGCGAGTTGCATCAAGCTGCCCCACTGAAATATCTTTTTTCCCCTTTTTCTGGGCTGCCTTTGCAACCGCTACTTCGTCGCCATCAACACAGTCTGCTGAGTCTCCCAATTGACTGTAGACGATATTTTCTTCACTCATGTATCTCCCCCTCCGTCACTGCTTTAAGTATCACCGACTTAAATAAATTAGTGGATCTACCGGCTTGCCATTTTTTCTTATTTCAAAATGAAGCAAGACTTGCTCCGAACCAGTGTCTCCCATGAGTGCAATTTTTTGTCCTATGTTTACTTTATCACCTTCTTTGATCAGAATTTTGTCATTGTGCGCATAAGCACTTAAATAAGTCTTATTATGTTTGATGATAATAAGCTTTCCCAAGCCTATAAGCCCACTGCCACTGTATACAACTTCACCACCAGCCGATGACAATATGACCTGCCCTCTTTTCCCCTTTATATTTATTCCTTTGTTTCCATGGGGTGAATTAGAAAACTTACTCACTATACGACCATTTGTGGGCCACTTCCAACGAGTGACTTTTTCTTCTTTAAAACGAATAACTTTTGATGATGCAACATTGAGTGGTTCTTGAGGTGTGGTTCTCTGGCGATGGGGTGTAACGCTTTTATTGACTATCCGTGGTTTAGCAGAATTTTTTTTTGATTTATTTTTTGCAAGGCTTAGGTTTTTTTTACTGTTTTTATTATTGTCTTTATTATCTAAAGTAGGTGGAGCTACGCGCAACCATTGCCCCTCATGAATGAAATAAGGGGAGGTGATATTATTCCACGCAGCTATCATACGGTAATCTTGTTTATACTTCCATCCAATGGAATACAAGGTCTCACCTTTTTTTACCACGTGACGTACATGACTACCGCATGCGGATAAAAAAACGACACATATGATCAATACCAATAATAGGTTTTTGAATCGCACATTTTTATGTTGTGTTCGTTTTAACATGCGATAACAATAAATTAAATCTCTTTATCATTGCTGCTCAGCTGTACATTAGAAAAACATTATATAGAAATATCTATCTACCTCAAGGTGAGATAAACAATCAGTGCGGCAATCACAACCGCCCAACCGAGTAACTCAATATATTTAGCCAGCACTTTTTCCATTTTCTCTCCTCCCCACGCCATCACTGCAGCCACCAGAAAAAAACGCAGCCCTCGTCCGATGAGTGAAGCAATGATAAACGGCAGCAAGGCCATTCCACCGACACCTGCTGCAATCGTAAACACCTTATAAGGTATCGGTGAAAACCCGGCAATAAAAACGACCCAAACACCCCATTCAATAAACCAAGCATTTGCGGTATTAAAGGCTGCAAAATAACGACTTTCACGCAACCAAGGCTCGATGAAATCAAACCCCCAAACACCAATTAAATAACCAAACACTCCCCCAAGCGTAGAAGCCAAGGTCGTAATTAAGGCAAACTTCCAAGCTTTTTTGGGTGCTGCCAAAGCCATTGGTGCGAGCATTACATCCGGCGGAATAGGAAAGAAAGAAGACTCAGCGAAGCTCAAACCACCTAAATACCAACTCGCATGTTTATGCTGCGCCCAGAGCATGACTCTCGAATATAAGGGATGAAATATTTGCATTAAACAGTACCACCTAACAAAGGAACGAATTGGACAGCATCTAATTGAGATTGATTAATCCCCTCTGCGGATTTTTCCAACAAATAAAGCGTCTGCTGACCATCCTCACCCGCAGGAATAATGAGTCGCCCTCCTATTTTTACCTGAGCAAGCAATTCAGGCGGAACGCTGGTAGGCGCCGCCGTCACGATGACCACATCGTATTCGGCATGTTCCGGCCAACCAAGAATGCCGTCATCAAATTTAAAGCGTATATTCTTCAGCTTTAGTTCGCGTAACCTTTGGCGAGCTTTACTTTGCAAAGACTGAATACGCTCGACCGTATACACCTGGTCAACAATACTCGCTAATATCGCAGTCTGGTAACCTGAGCCCGTTCCGATCTCAAGGACTTTTTTAACGGAATAATTTTGCATCAGAATTTCCGTCATTCTTGCAACAATAAAAGGTTGCGATATCGTTTGACCGAGTCCAATAGGTAATGCAGTATCTTCATAAGCTCGACTCGCTAAAGCTTCATCAACAAAAATATGCCGTGGTATATTACGTATTGCATCTAACACAACTTCCGAACTGATTCCTTTTTCACGCAGACGTTGCACCAAGCGTAATCGCGTACGCTGGGAAGTCATCCCTATTCCCATCAATCTTTGATCCATATTAAATCTCTTTCAACCAATCCGCTAAATCAGCAAGCATGTTGTGCCGAGTTAAATCAATTTGCAAAGGTGTTACCGATACAAAGTGGTTAGCCACCGCATGAAAATCCGTCCCCGGCCCAGCATCTTCTTCATCGCCTGGCGGCCCCACCCAATAAATGGTTGCCCCTCTAGGATCTTTGCTCTGAATAACGGATTCTGCTTTGTGTCGACATCCTAAACGCGTGGACTGAAACCCTTTAAGCGCATCAAAGGGTAAATCTGGAACATTAACATTCAATATAACATCTGAGGGAAATGGATATTTTTTTACTTGCTGGATAAGTGCGAGTAAAGCCCGTGCAGCTGTCGCATAATGCGTTACTTGAGAGCCAACCAAGGACACAGCAATAGCCGGATATCCTAAGAATCGTCCCTCGATAGCTGCCGCCACCGTGCCGGAATAAATCACATCATCACCCATATTCGCACTGTCATTAATCCCAGAAACCACCATATCAGGTTCTGCACTTAGCAAACCCGTCAATGCCAAATGCACGCAATCCGTCGGTGTCCCATCGACCCGATAAATGCCCGCTTTCGCTTCATGTACTCTTAAAGGTAAATCCAGGGTTAACGAACTGCTGGCTGCACTGCGATTTCTATCGGGCGCGACAAGTGTAACCTCAGCAACGGATGCCAATGCCTCATACAGGCAAATAATCCCAGGCGCCATATAGCCGTCATCATTACTTAATAATATTTTCATCATTGCTTCTCGCAACAGCCCCTCTTTTAAACCGCCAAATTATACACTTAAACGCCATCATCGATCTTGCTATAAAACTATCCAGCATGCATAGCCGTTATTTTTCAAGCATTAACAACATTTTTTGCATGAAAAGCATTCATTTCATATACTCGTGACTACTTTTGACGACAAATGACTTACGGTTAATGCAGCAACAATGACTCCATGAAAAAACCCAACAAAACCGGCGTATCAAAAAAAGATCAAAATTTGTTTCGACGACATATGGAAAACGTCACTCCGCTAGCGCCGTCGAACAAAATATCAGCAGAAACAATGCAACCGGTAAAAAAAACGTCCGCTAATCACATTCATCAAACAATATCGACAGCGGACAACTCAGCCTGCGCTTTTAGTGATACGCCAGATGATGAGTCGAATAACGAAGTTAGCGCCCATTCCGAGCTGTTTTTCCAACGAGAAGGCGTGCAACACGCACTCATGAAACGCTTAAAAAAAGGTTTAATTTTGCGCAAACTGACGATCGATTTACACGGATTAAACGCGAATCAAGCTAACACGGCGTTATTTAACTTTCTTGAAACTTATGCAGCTACAACACAAACCTGTATATGTTTAATTCACGGCAAAGGGACTCGGTCTCAACAAGGTAAACCCGTGTTAAAACAAAAAATTAATAAGTGGTTAAAACAACATCCTCGGGTTATTGCATTTTGCAGCGCATTACCACAAGATGGCGACACCGGTGCGACTTATGTTTTACTGAAACGAAATAATTAAAAGAAAATTAAAAGAAAATACGAATGCCGCGAAAATTACTCCAAAAAATGCTTCCACGTCCTGACAAACTAAAATCGATAAGAGGTCTCGGCATTTTTGGTAATATTATATTTTCTCCTAAGCTCTGGCATTTGAATCGTTCAACCGCCAGTGGCGCTGTTTCCGTTGGTCTCTTTTCCGCCTTCATGCCCGTACCGTTTCAGATGCTCATTGCCGCAGGACTCGCATTGGTTTTCAGAGTCAACCTCCCGATTTCGGTTTCTTTGGTCTGGATAACAAACCCACTCACCATGGGGCCTATTTTTTTCTTTTGCTATTTAGTGGGCGCTTGGTTAATTAATACTCCTATTGAACACGTTGATTTTGAGATCTCCTTTGATTGGTTAAGCACAACCTTGGTTCTCATTTGGCAACCTCTGTTAGTAGGCTGTCTCGTTGTAGGAATATCCAGTGCTATCCTTGGATATATTTTTATTCGCATCGCTTGGCGCATCGTAGTTGCGCTAAACTGGCAGAGAAGAAAACTAAGACATCAGAAAAAATGACTCAACTAACAAAAATAATCTCCCTAATGCAAGCCAAACGACTCATACTCACACTCACATGCTTGCTCGTTTTCGTTTCGTGCGGCATTAATACGCCACTAACATATTATGCGATAGATGATAACGACCTTGTTTTCATTAAAGCAAAACCCGGTGATTTGAATAAATATACTGCAAGTATTATTACTCCTGACTTTACTACTGGACAGACGCAAACGGCAATAATCTCTATCGATCGATCTCTGTCCACTGATTTATTTCCCAGCATAGATGAATCAGACCTCAGAGAGCCTGGGATTTTACTGGAGCAAACAAGTATTGTAGGTTTCAATCAGCTGAAAAACGATATACGCGAAAAACATATTGCAACCTCGGCCACTGGGGTAAAATTACTCTATGCGATACGGACTCGAAATGCTGCACTTTATTATCTAAGAGCACCCGGAGAAGATAATTTCGGCGTGGCTATATTGCCGAACACTATAACCGATTTGGAAACCGAATTTTCAGCCGACTATACGATAGAAAAATGCACACAACCAAACGATTGTATTCCTGTCGGCACCTATAATCTGAATATCAAAAAACTAGGTAGAGATTCTGAAGTTAAAACACCCGTCGGTATATTTGATACCTTTCAAATAAACACACGACATCAGTTTGAAATTAACGATGAGGATTATCGTATCAGCTATACCGCCGAAGAATTTGGATTAGTTAATCCATCGATTGGTTTAGTTAAGTTTTCTCTTGATTATAATGACTCTTCTAACTTAGATAGCAACGTATCACTTAGTATAATTGCGCAAGTAACACAAATTGATTTGCCCGAACTAATAGAATAAAGCATGAAGAATGACTCAGGAACCTATGTCATCACCCTGAAATGCTGCGTTGAAGAATCTTTAATTCCCATTGGAAAGAAAAAAAATTTACTGCTTGAGCGAGGCTATTATTACTATGTTGGTAGCGCCTTTGGTCCGGGAGGCGTTAAAGCCAGGGTATCTCATCACCAAAATATTTCAGAAAACCCTCGCTGGCATCTTGATTTTTTACGCAAACATACCAAAATTATAGAAATATGGCATACCTACGACAACAACAAGAGGGAACATCAGTGGGCCAATATTCTGTGCCAGAATCCATTTACAAATATTCCTCTTTACGGCTTTGGTGCAACCGATTGTAAATGCTTTAGCCATTTATTTTTTAGCAAAAAAATGATAACGCATGCTTTATTTTTAAGATTGATAAAAAATAAATTTCCAGAACATGGAGCGATTTATTGCGACACACCCTAATCCTATATTTCTGGCCTAATCTTAACACCTTCTTCTAACCACCCGTTTGAAAAATAAATAATTTCTTGATCTCGAGACAAACCCTTTAATATTTCGATATATTCACCATCTATAATCCCTGTCTCAATAGGAATGTAGTGCACACTACCGTTTAAATTTATTGGTACAAGGGATTGCTCATCTATCTCACGTATTACATTCCGTGGTAATACTAACGATCGGCTATTGGCATACAATTGTATATCAACTTGAACCTTTGTCGCTATTTCCAAGTTTTGATGAACTTGTGGCAAATGGGTAAAAAATGTAATTTCATCTGCTGCACCTAATTGATAAGCAATACGAAATATTTTCTCTGACCACATTTCCGTTTCCTTCCCAATAACATTGATGCGCACTTCTTGCCCTATCTTCAAAGCGTGATTTTTTGTTTTCTCAGATATGACTTTGATCTCTTTTGAAGTATGGTCAATCAATTGCAATAGCATATCTTGCGGGGTAATCCATTGACCTGCTTTGACCTTGACATTTAATACCATTCCATCAAACGGCGCTCTAATAATCGAGCTTCTCTTGACAATCAATAAAGCATCTAGCTTCTTAATGAATCTATTTCGTTTTTCCTCTAGAGTTAGCAACTCGTCTTGGCCTTTCTCCACCGTATTTCTCGAAACTGCGCCCAACCCTAAGGCTTGAACTAACTTTTTAAGGGCCACTGTTGCGGTTTCGATATTTTTATTAATCGTTGCCAACTGTGACTCCATCTGGCTTAACTCCGCAATAATATCTGCGTTTTCTAGCCGCACCAACACCTGATTTTTTTGAACCTCAGCGCCTTCAAGAACTGGGACACTCTCAACCGTTCCTGAATTACCCGACTTAATATCCACATCTTTTATACTCACAACTTCGCCGACTGTAGACAATATATCTACAATGGCTCTTTGGGTCACTCGAACAAACTTAACTTGCTCGGTAATATCATTAAGTAGGCTAAATACGCCAATAACAATACTTGCAATAATTGCAAACACTCCCCCACTAAGTAAGAGTTTATTTTTATAATTCGATTTCTTACGCTGGACCACCCTGTCTTTATCTAATTGAGTGTTAAGCTTTGCGCGTTTATTAGATGGAGTTTGCTGTACAAATTCTTGATCATTTTTCTTATTAAACGTTAGCGGCGATTTTCTATCATTATTTTTCTTGGCTTTAGATACTAGAGAGTTTTTTTGTTGTGACTTAACGCGGATGACATCATCATCTATGGGCATGAGTGCAAGCTCATCGGCGCTAAAATGCTGACTATTAATATCTGCATCATCTCTAGAATGAGATAGCAAAAAACTTTCATCTTCAACAGTGTCCCGTTTATCAATGCTATTGCTCTCCTGAGATGACCCGGTGGTTCTATCAAATGGCGCGTGCTGTAGGCCTTCAGGATTTGGTAAAATGCTAGGAATATCCACTTTTGATTTTGGTCTGCTCTGAAAACCAATATTAGCGGGGGGCTCATCGGATAAATTATCATTCGGCTTAGCAGCAAGAGGAACCTTGCTATCGATCAAGGGTATTTTAGATTTTCGATGAACAGTGGCTAATGCATTCTGCAAGCAATCTTCCACTGCTTTTAGGTTTGCCGGAAACTTTAAAACAGAAATTGATCGATGTTCCAGCAATACCTGTGAATCTAAATTATTTGCTGGAATAATAACTATTATGGGTAACTTGCTTTTTTCGGGGTGGCCGCAATAACGAACCATGGTTATAAAGTCTTCAGCACTACTCAATTGATTTTTGTCAACAACACAAGAAATGATAATCAACTGATAATCTTGCTGCAAAATCGCCTTTATCGCGGTTTCTTTGGTAGCAAAAAACGCAATCTTATACTTATTTTCATTTAATATTTTTTTGAAAAAAACACTCGTTGCTTGATCAGGACTTGCATCGAATAAACAAATGTTTTGCCCTTCTTTTGAGAATGCGTGTTGTTTATACATTGAGGCCTATTGACGCTGCATTTTTGTCACTGTTGCGCCTAAAAAAACGCCAATCACTCAACGCAGGCGCCTTATAGCGAGACGCGTAATTTTTTGCTATACCAAATCGCACTTCGGGTGCTGATTCGAACATTTATCGACCCACGCTTGCAATACTTTAGATTCTCTTTATGCGCACCGCTCAAAGCATTAGGGTCTGTTGACGTTTCATTTTGGTCACTGTTGCGCCTGAAAAATCGCCAATCCAGGCGCGAGGAGCGTCTCCAACAAGGATAACAATGAAACCTCAACAGACCCTAAACTTGACGGCATAATTGCTGTTTCCTTTTGGGAATCGTGATACATTAACCAAAGCTTGTGTCTTTGATCCCAGTATAAACTTGTAAGCAAAAAGAGTTACAACACTATGCCTGGGTAACAAATTACTCTAATAAGGTGAGACGTTATATGGAAAATCAAACACTCGATGTAATCACTAACGACTATGTTGATAGTTTATATGCGTTATTTGACAAACGCGTCGAACGTTCAAAAAACGCAATCGCTTACAAGTATTTTGAAAAATCAACCCAAAGTTGGCTAGATATCACTTGGGCAGAAGCGCTCGCAAGTATTCACCACATTCAGGCAAGGCTCGCGCAAGAAGAATTATCCCCAGGTGACCGGGTTGGAATCATGTCAAGCAACTGCCCGTCGTGGGTATTTTTTGAACAGGCGGCCATGCGCGAAGGTTTGGTCACTGTTCCTCTCTATCCAAACGACCGGCCTGATAACTTGGCTTATATTATCAACGATGCCGAAGTAAAAGTGTTATTAATCCAAAGTTGCCTGCAATGGCAGGCAATCACCCAAGCTAAATCTGAGATAGATGAACTACCAAAACTCGTTAATATTGAACCCATATCACAAGATGTGACATCGTGGCCAAGCACTGAATTAGAAACTTGGGTCAAAGAAGTGGCAAAACCTGAACAGACACCCGCAACAAAAACGGTTGATAAAAATAGCTTAACAACTATCGTCTATACTTCTGGCACCACAGGGCGGCCAAAAGGCGTTATGCTTAGTCATAAAAATATACTCTCAAACGCATACTATGGCTTACAAGCCGTTGATGTTTTTCGTGAAGACTTGTTTCTCTCTTTTCTGCCTTTGTCGCACACGCTAGAGCGATCTATAGGTTATTATTTACCGGTAATGTGTGGTGCTAGTGTTGCTTTTAGTCGATCGATTCCAGAACTCGCGGAAGATTTATTAATCATCAAACCCACTGTTTTGATCTCGGTTCCGCGCATTTTTGAACGCGTTTACTCGAAAATACAAGCCCAATTACAGGAAAAGTCTCCCGTCGCGCAAAAGCTATTTAAGCTTGCTAAAGACGCCGGTTGGAAATCCTATGAGGTAGGCCAGGGGCGTGGAAACTGGAGGCCTGTACAACTACTAACGCCAGTGTTAAAAAAGATAGTAGCACAAAAAGTTTTAGATAAACTCGGTGGCAGGGTTAGGTTTGCTATCAGTGGCGGTGCACCTCTTTCAGCTACCGTCGCAAAAACGTTTATCGGACTAGGGCTTCCTATTTTGCAAGGTTATGGCTTAACGGAAGCTAGCCCTGTCATTTCAGTCAACAAACTCGATAACAATATCCCAGAGAGTATCGGCCCAGCATTACCGAATGTCGATGTGAGAATAAATCCTGCGGACAATGAGCTGCAGTCTCGCAGCGATTGTATTATGTTAGGCTATTGGAAAAACCCAGAGGCCACTCAAGAAACAATGACCGATGATGGATGGCTAAAAACCGGCGATCAAGCAAAAATTGTTGATCATCGAATTTACATTACCGGCAGAATAAAGGACATTCTTGTTTTATCCAATGGAGAAAAAATACCTCCTGCCGATATCGAACTGGCTATTTGTTTAGACCCCCTGATTGAACAAGCGGTCATTATTGGCGAAGGCAAGCCATTCCTTAGCACGATTCTCGTATTGAACCCCGGTGAATTGACAGCATTTCTTGAAACAATGGATTACACTTCATCGCATACAGATGCATTAGAGGATGATAAGGTAAAAAACAATATCATACAAAAACTATGTGATTGTATGGGAGCATTCCCAGGGTATGCGCAAATCCGCAAAGTAAGCTTAAGCGTAGAACCTTGGACGGACGAAAATGGATTATTGACTGCAAGCTTGAAGATACGAAAAAAGGTTGTTATAGAAAAATTTAAAGATGAAATCGATGGTATGTACAAAGGACACTAGAAAATGTCTTTTTGCGGCATGCCTAAATAATAACCTTGACCTGAGTCTATTTTTAACGCTTGCAAGTCTTTTCTAATAGCTTCGCTTTCTACAAATTCAGCGACTGTTTTAATTTTAAGTCCTTGCGCCATATCATGAATCGCTTTAACAAATATTCGATCAAATTTATCCTTATCTACATTTCGAATAAATGATCCATCGATTTTCAAAATATCCACATGCAGCTTTTTCAAATAATGTAAGGAAGAATGCCCTACTCCAAAATCATCTAGCGCAAACTGACAACCTAAGGCGTGCAGTGAATCAACAAACTCCTGCGCTCTATTCACATTTTCAATAGCAGCAGTTTCAGTGACCTCAAAGATAAGTTTTGTAGGATCGGCATCGTATTTTTCGATTGATTTCTCAATAAGTCGTATTATTTCACTTTTCCCTAATACCCTACCTGACAAATTAATCGCTAGACTAACGGGCGTACCATTCTTAATAGACTCACCCTGTGTTCGTATGCTCTTCTCGATAACCCATTTATCAATATTTTTAATCATGCCATATTTTTCAGCAATAGCTAGAAATGAACCGGGAAATATTAAACCACCATCATCCGCTATCATCCGCAAAAGCACTTCATAATAAAGAATTTCTTTATTTATTAAATTAAAAATAGGTTGAAAATGTAATTCGAATTTATTTTCTTTTAAACAATGGCTAATGCGATCTTCCCAATGTATTTTTGCCCGCATAGCAATAAGCTCTTCGTCATTATCCGCATAAAAATGTAAATTATTATGCCCGCTATTTTTGGCGCTATACATAGCTGCATCCGCTTTTGCCATGATGTCGCCAGAACCATCTGTTTGACCAGAGAACATGACAACGCCAATACTCGCAGTGATGGACGCAGTCTTTCCTTCTTTACTGATATTCAAACCTAATAATTCATTCAAAATATTATTTGTAATTTCTGCAACTTGAATTCTACTCGTTTGCGGTAAAATGATACCAAATTCATCCCCACCTAATCGACCAAGAGTATCCTCCGGCCTTATTATTCTGCACAAACAGTTTGTTACATTTTTTAAATATTTATCACCAACGGGGTGACCGAATGTATCATTTACAAATTTAAACTGATCTAAGTCTATGAATATCAATGCGCCTTCGTGTTGAAAATTCTCTGCTAACACCATGTGGTGCTTAAGCTCTTCTTGGAACCTCCGACGATTATACAGTCCAGTAAGTGCATCATGATCTGCAAGATATACGAGCTGTTCTTCTATATTTTTTTGCTCAGAAATATTGAGTAATAAACCCTGACAAACTAAGTCGCCATTTTCATTAAAATCATTTCTATTGATTGATTTTACCCACACTATACCACCGCTTTGGTGAATCAACCGATATTCAATATTATATGAGCTTACGATTTTACCGTGCTCTTCTACTTTCTCTATGACTCGTTGCTTGTCAAGCGGATGCAGTTGCTCCCTCCAAAAATTTTTATGCTTCCATTTACGTAGATTAAATCCTAATAAATTTTCAGCTTCCCCATTCACAAATGAAAATCTTTCCATCTTTGAGTCACTCTCAATGATAACGGCATCGATATGATCCAACATTGTTTTTCGGTGCTCGGCGTCTCTTAACGAGGTTTTGCGTTCTTTTGATAGCGCATCTTTTGTATTTTTCAGACGTGCCATAAGCTGATTGAACGCGCGCGCAATATTTGCGATCTCATTTCTTCCACGAAAATCAATCTTTGATTTATTATCTCCTTGCTCTAATGCAACCACACCTGATGCCAGATTTTTAAGTTGCTTTGAGCGCGTCAAGATATAAAGCATCATCATAATCAGTGAAAAAATGCTTCCAGTTACAGCCAAAGCTAGCATAGTTTTTTCTCTTGAATTAAGCGTATAAACGACATCTTTTATCGGAAACCCAACTTTAAGCTCACCAATTTTTATTCCATTAGATTCGATCACTTGGATGACTTCAGACATACCCAGCGTAGAACCAATATTTTTTACGGAAGGAAAATCATTATTCACTAATTTATTTTTATGTCGATCGATAATTGATAAATAACTCAGGTTGTAGGTCTGTTTAAGTAAGTCTACCTCAGAGAGTAATGTGGGTAAGGAGTTCTGCGCCAAAACGGGGGCAATAATCGCTGACAATAATCTCGCTTTTTCTTCAATGTTTATTTTTTCACGCTCAATATGAGAATCATGGTGTAGTTGCATTGAAATCCATACTAAAACATATACAGCAATAAAATGGATCAATACAAAGACGTAAAACTTCTTGTTTCCAATCATCGGTTTCTTCTAAGGGATTTCATCATCCCCTAGCCCTCTTTCCGTAAAACTCAAAAAAAACTCGGTTAACGGAAATACCAGGAACACTTTGTTGAATTAGGATATTTATTTTTTTATGGATCGGGTTGCAATGACGAAAAAAAGATATCACACATACCCGCGTTAAAAGATGCTTTCTTTGCCATATCACACACTTGTAAAGAGGTATTTTGATTAGAAAATATTCTCGAGATACGAATAAAGAGGCTTTTTCCGCAATTATAGGAGACATACTTACAACAACCTGATTTCATTAATCTAATTCATAGAGGTTATGAAAAAAAAAGATTTAATGCAAGAATTATTAGTACTTTAGCACTAATGCACTAGCACTAAAGAACTAACACTAAAGAACTAGGCAGATTGTTCAACGTTTTGCCGGGGCGGGAACCTCCTTACCACCAATGGCCCCATCAATAACATCTTTGGTCAATTCAGGAGCAAACAATTCTATAAACTGATACATATAACCGCGCAAATAACTCCCTCTCCGAATTCCGATATTTGTCACGCTATCGGCAAACAGATGACTAACGTCACGACATTTTAATTTTAACTCGTGATCTTGATCAAAAGCCATATGCGCTAATATCCCTATCCCAAGCCCGAGTTCCACATAGTGTTTAATAACATCTGAATCCATTGCGGTTAGCACAATATTCGGTTCTAAACCTGCTTCCTGAAACGCATTATTGATCGAAGAGCGCCCGGTAAACGCATAGTCATAGGTAATGATGGGATAACGCGCAATATCATGTAAACTCAGACAATTCGAATCAAAAATCGAATGCTCAGGTTTGGCAACCACATAACGGTTCCAACGATAAACGGGCAACATGAGTAATTTATCATAATCGGCAATTGCCTCTGTCGCGATGGCAATATCGGCTTCTCCTTGAATCGTCATTTCAGAAATTTGAACAGGATTTCCCTGATGAATTCTAAGCTGAACATCTGGAAAAAGATTTGCAAACTGAGTTATAACAGGGGGTAGCACATACCTCGCCTGGGTATGCGTGGTTGCAATAGAGAGAGTGCCACTCTTTTCATCGAGATGCTCTTTCCCAACATTTTTTATTGCGTTTATTTTTACTAATGCTTCTTCGGCTAAGCGCAAGATATCCTCTCCCGCTGCAGTCAGTCCGGTAATCCGTTTGCCGTGCCGAACAAATATCTTTGTGCCTAATTCATCTTCTAACAGCTTAATCTGCGTACTAACGCCTGGCTGAGAAGCAAGTAATAATTCGGATGCATCCGAAATATTGAATCCTACCCGCACCACCGTGCATATATAATTTAACTGTTTAAGATTCATTTCCTGTTTCTCTAATAATATACCCGTGGCGTTATAGATTTCACACCAAAGCAAACACATAAGGCAAAGTAAAAAACGAATGTAGGAGTATACGACGACGGCCAGAAAAAAGGGCGAAATTCTAGAGAGCCTCTGATTAAGTGGGATAGTGAGATGGAAACAAGGAAAATTGAAACGAAAAAGCGCAGTTTACCCTCGCTAAATGACTTAATCAGGGGGGTTCCCTAGCCAATTGTGCTTTCCTCAGGCTTCACCAGGGAGTAAAGAAAATAGATTGATAATATGAAAAAATGCCATACTAATAAAAAAGTATGTTACCCAATATTTATTCTGCTTAATACTTATGCACATAAATCCTGTGCAGCTTCTAACAATTTAAAAGTATCCACTGGCTTCAAAAAATATCGTTTAATACCCATTTGAGAAACACTTGCCTCATCGATTTGCTCGCTGAAACCTGTGCACAAGATAATCGGGATATCTGGCCTTACCTTTAGCATAGCCATGGCCATCTCAGCCCCCGTCAAACCAGGCATCGTCTGGTCAGTGATAACGACGTCATACTCATTTGGTTTTTCTTGAAAGTCCGCTAAGGCATCCCTACTGTCAGTGACCATGTTAACTATAAACCCGCGGCTTTCAAATAATTCACGTAAAAACCTGGCAACGGAAACCTCATCATCAACCACTAATATTTTGTGTTTTTCCAAAACAAAAACCCTCTTATGATTATTATTCAGTCCCCAAGACTATCTCCAAACGCAACTTTTTCCCGAAAAATTAAATAGACCTCTATCGACTGTATCGTTTTCTTAGGTCTTTTCCTAAAGCCCACAAGCAGTAAAAAGTAAACTAATTATTAATCGGTCACCTGACTTCATTCTTGTATTGAAATTTTTAAGTGTAATTATGAATATTCAGTTCCATGGTTAAAACGAAATTTTTTTGTCTCAAGTCGTTTAGTCTATCGATTTCTCCTTTCTATTTCTCTAAGGTATTAGCCGAAGAAAATATTCTAAATACACTTTTCCAATATCTAATTTTTTTAAATGACTCGTTCAAAATCCTAGTCTTACGATTCATTAGCTACATCTTAGCATGCAGATTGATAACAGATATTAAAATTTCGAAAATTATCAATATAAATCTTAGCAAATACACAAAATGCCTAATTCGATCAATCATTTTTTGTAATTTTTCAATTATATGCAGTCTCAGACAGTGTTGTATTAGCTCATTCAATCTATACGGTTCGTGATATATCGCACTACCGTACGCATCTTTACGTATTAGATTTTTTTGGGTCATGATTAAAGTAACAGAGGAGCGATACCATTTGTCAATCAAGTTATTCAGTTTTGAAGTAACGAGAATATATTAATAATGACTAGACTTTTGTTAGATTGTCGGCTCGACGGGAGGGAATAAAATTCGAAAAATTGACCCTTGATTAATAGATGACTCAACCAGAATATGGCCATCCACTCCATGCACAATTCCGTGCACCACACTAATGCCCATCCCAGTCCCTTCACCAATATCTTTGGTGGTAAAAAATGGTTCGAATATATTCACTAAGGTATCTTTATCGATACCAGAACCATTATCTTGAATACACAGCTCAATATATTCACCCTGAACATTTTTTTGACAAGATGCACATACTTCGTCAGCATATTTTTTTTTATCAATTATTATCCCTATATTGCCTTTTCCGTTCATTGCCTGACATGCATTTACACAAAGATTAATAATAATTTCTTGCAAACTTATTTCATCTATTTTTACCCATAACGAGCTGTCAGCTGATGCAACATCGATGACCACAGATCGAGGGATTACTGACTTTATCATTGCATCTACGTCTTGCATTGATTTCGCAAGTTGTAGCTCCTTGGCAATTCCTCCGCCACGACTAAATGCTAATAATTTACTCACTAAATCTCTAGCACGCTCGCCCGCTAGATTCACCTCTTCGAGATATTCTTCGATCTTTCCATCATCTAGTATTTTTACACGCTCTTTAGCTAAACCCGTATAACCCAAAATATTGACCAGCATATTATTAAAGTCATGGGCAATACCACCAGTCAACTGACCCAGTGATTTCATCTTTTGTGCCTTCTGAAGTTGCCTATGCAACTGCAGTTTTTCGACTTCTAGCGCTCGCTGTTGTGTTATATCTTCACCCGCCATTAACACACCATCAATTTTTCCATTGAGATCTATTACCAAACTTTGTCGCCACAAAATGACCCGCTCTTCCTGATCACTCGTTAATACAGTCCCTTCCAAGGTTTGAGAAAGATCCATGTTTCTTAAAATCACCTTCTTGTATATTTCCAGCATTTTTTCTCTAACATGCTTAGGTATACATACATCAAACCAGTTTTTGGATAATAGGTCTTTCTCTTTGTATCTTAAAACTTCACAACCTTTTCGATTAATTTGCTTAATATTTGACTTTTTGTCCAATGCAATAATTATTACATCTACTGTATCGAGATATTGTTGTGCCCGATC
>CAZWUO010000016.1:0-36364 GCA_964636675.1 uncultured Ectothiorhodospiraceae bacterium | reverse complement strand
ACTCATTGCTTCGACCTAAGACTTTGGCCTGATCTAAAAGATGGCTCAATTCATCTTCATCAACATATTGATCAATATGTATCTTCAATCCCGTAATTCTCACTCTAGCATCATTAGCATACAAACTTTGAAGCAATTCTTCATAACGATCTATAGCAGCAAGATAATGACCTTGCCCAGAAAAACAATCAGCCTCCAATAGTTTTGCGAGACTACATGTTTCGCTACTAAGAAGCTCCAATGTGCGTGAATAATCTGCTTGCCTAATAAGCTCCACGAATCTACAAAACATAGACTGCCTATCAGAATCACCTGCGGACTCAATCAACTCAAGGTTGCGCAAGTATCGTGATAACTCACCAACAAGACATTCGCAGTCTCTCGCACTCCTCTTAATAAACCGGGTGGTTGGATACCAAGGGAAACGGCTCTCGCCCAACCAAAAGCACCCCTTGTTCGCAGTGTTATTAATAGAAAACATATTCGCTCCGACTGCAGAAGCTAGCGCTGCCAGCGTATTCGGATGGGAAACTACAAGATTCAAAGCACCGATCAAAGCTGCTGTATCATCTAAATCATTTTTAAGATCAATATCATCAAATCGTAACAACTCTAGACCGTGTTCACGAGCCAATTCCTCAAAATCACTATCACAATCACCATACTGTAAATTAACAACGGTAATGTTTGACATTCCAATAAACTGAACCCAGTACAAAAGACTACTAACTATCTGCCGAGAGACCCCTCCCTGCATTTGGCTCTTCCAACTAAAACCAATCGTAATTTTTTTTGTTAACGTCGCTATTCGATACCTCCAATAATTCACACGCTCGTCATCCAACACAAAATAGTTCGCGTATTTTGGGAAATTTCTCAATTTTCTACGATAAACTCCGGGTAAACTTCCAACTGCTATTTGATAATCAATCGTATATTCATTTTTTTTCTTAATAATATCTACGGTTTTCACTCTTCCCAAAACATGGACAGATGGAAATGACCGCCTAACAATATCTACCAATCGGTTGTCACACTCTAATAGAACATGACTTGCCTCTTGTAACAAATCATTCAAACAAGACAAAAATAGAATCTCATCCCCTACTCCTTGCTCACCATAAACGAATACAACTTTATTCTTAAGCTGCTCTCCCCTCCATGCTTTATACCGAAAGCATCTTTCTGGTTGGTTCACAGTTTTCCATCGCCATTCAAACATTCTCCAACCGAGATCAAGATTTCCTAGAGCCAATAAACTCAATGACAAATTATATTTCGTTTCGGAATTGTCTGGATTAATAGTTAAAGCTTTCTGATAACACTCAATAGCCTTTTCATGATCACCTGCACATTTATAAACAAAGCCCAAATTATTCAATGCATCAGAACCATGGAAGCTATACTTAACGGACTTTTCAAAACACTCAGTTGCATCGTTGAGTTTATCTTCACGTAAGGAATTCAATATCGCCACACCTAAACCATTAAAGGCAACAGGATTCTCTTTGTCGAGACAAAGAGCTTCTCGATAATTCACTTCTGCTTTTTCCCAATTATTATTTGCAAGCATACACTCACCTAACAAGATGTAGGCTTTTACATTTTTCCCATTTATCAGTAATATTTCATCAGCCAGCTGCACTACTACTTTATATTTCTCAGATTTTTGGCAGTTAAATGCTAAATCGAGTAAAAGTTTTTCAATTTCTCTAACATCAGAAAATTTGAGTATAGAAACTAGTTCAAATATTCTATTATTTTCTATACAGACATTCGCAAGAAAATCAAAAATTCGTTGATCATCCAACTTCTGTCGAAAAGCGACTGAAAGAGTTTCTATCGATTTTGTAATCCTTCCTATTTTTGAAAGCGCCTTACCTAGTTGAAAATAGGCTTCCGGGAAGTAGCTTCGTGCAGAAATAGCACTGGTCAAATAACCCACAGAAGAATAAATATCATCTTTAATTCCACATAATATTCCGAGCCTAAAAAACACATGAGCGGAGTTACCAGCCGTAACTTTTATGGATAAAAACGCTCTCTCTGCCTCTAAATATTTTTGCAAAGCAAAATATGCATCACCCAAATATACATGAGTATTTTTATGCGAAGGATTTATCCTTAACAAGGTCTCAGTCAAAGAAATAGCTTTGGTATAATCGTGAGTTAAAAGCATCAATTTAATCAAGTTTTCAAGTGCATCTTCATATGCAGGAACTTGCTGCAATGCGTTTTCAAAAGAAGATATAGCCATGCCATATTCTTTCAGATCCATCAATGCTATACCGCGACTATTTAGAGCCTGAACATGTCTCGGATAATCTTGAATTAACTTATTCAAGATATCTAAGCCAGCAACATAATCCGCATTTTGCACCTTCAAAGTACCTAATAAATACCTTATTTTCCTATCATTTGGAGAGCTTTTCAACAAGACTAAATACTGCTTTTCTGCCCTGGAAAAATCACCTCGCAGATGCAATTCAATGGCATTTTTCAGTAAAGTCTTACGATTAGGCATGCGCACTAGAAACCGAGTTAGCCAATTCATTAATTACACTCGCTAGATTACGACTACCCGACCCCAAAGTCGAAACCGCTGCCGAACTTGCAAATTTTTTGAATTGCAAAATATCAGATTCATTTCCTGTAGGAACAATACTGACTTCTGTGCTCAAGTAAAGAGCTTCATAGGCACTTATACCCAATACAGATAAAAAACGCTTTGATTCACTTAACACTTGAATATACTGGTCTGAATAAGAATGAACCCACAATATTTTATATTTTTTTTCTTTTTTTGGTAATTTAGACAGCATATCCTCATACTGAAGATGAAGCCTATCATCAGACATATAGACAAGAATTTGTTCCTTTTTGGTCGACTGACGAAGCCTTATTTTTCTTACTGCACGTCGAATAACGGCGTACTCATAACCTTCCATCAAATTATCGTATTTGGGACCTAAATAATGAGCGGTTGGAATAACTATTTTTTTTGCTCTGCGAGTCCAAGGCTGAACATTATCTATAACAATACAGTTTTTCTTGCTCATTACATCCAGAAAGTGCGAATCCTCAATGATAAGCTCTTTATTAACATCAAAAACTACAACATCATAAAAATTCATATTTCTGGAAAAATCTAACCAATTTGTAAAAACAACACCTAAAAAATGCTCTCTCTCCAAAAAAATCAGCGCGATACTGTCAAGCACGCAAAATTCAATTCCCAAACCATAATCATCTATAAGACATCTTGCAATATCTATGGAACGTATCAAATTACCATAACCATACTCAGAAATTGACGAAACAAAAAAAAGAACCTTCCTTCCTTTATTCTCAAGCCCTTTTTGCTTGACATGGTTGTTAATTTCAATGACAGAATCATTTTCATGAAGAACTTTTATCACATTACTTAAGTTATATTCTCTTTTCTTCGCGATAAGTAATTCGTTTAACTCAAGATGAAACTCCAAATCAGATACGGTATCAATAGATATTCGATGCTTTACGGAATAAAATTCGGGAAAATCTAAACAAGAAACTACCGAAAATTTAGAAAATAAATTTTGCTTCAAAGCTATAATCGGAAATAGATGTTCACGCAATTCTGGAGAATCAGATATGCTATCAGCATACTCCCATACAACTCTGCGCATCACCAACAAACCCTCATGAATTGGACTCCGTTTTTTATAAGAAGTCAATCTGGCAATATCTTTGCTCACGTCATTCTGAAGTAATTCAACCAACAACTTAACTGTCTTGTCACTATGCAACGGACAATCGCCACTTGCTAGCACACATATTTCTGCGTCATATATTTTTGCTGCTGAGGTAAGTCGACCAACTACGTCTTCAATATTTCCATCATATAAATAAATTTCTACATTTTCCTCTTCACAAAACTCAATTAGCTGCTCAGATCCATTTTCATCTGGAGCACATACTACGATCTGGTTAATGACCTGGGCATCCTTGAGCCTTTTTATGACCCAAGACAACAAAGTGCGATCACCAATTTTTTTTAAGTGTTTTTTGGGGAGACGACTAGAGGTTAACCTTACAGGAACAAAAGCAACCGTTTTCATTCACGTTGCTCCCACTGACTGCGCAGATATATCAGCGGACGCAAACCATCTTTCGGATCTGCACGCCAGTCTCTATCTGCAATTTCCGATAACATTGGTTTTTTTATACCATCGCCATCAGCGGACATACCATTGTTGATATGAGAAATCACGTTTTCAATTTTCTCAGGCAACCAACAATGACCTTGTAAATACTCTTCGCCCTTACGATCCAAATCTAAGTGAAATTCAATAATTTCTGCATTCCATTGATGAACCGCGCGATAAAGCACGGCGGGTAAAGCGCTATGGTCAGACCAACCAACAGAACATGCAAACTTGTGTTTTAAGGTTTTAATCACGGCTAAATTACTTTCCACTAGAGGTGAGGGATAACTCGATACACAGTGCAGCAGTGTAATCTCGCTATTCCTCTGTTTATTTATTGTATTCACGGCTTGCTCGATCTCAGTTAAATCGGCCATGCCTGTAGAAAGCATAATCGGCTTACATGTCACCGCACATTTTTCCAATAACTTAACCCACAACAACTCATACGATGCAATCTTATAAAAGTCTACATAAGGCTCCAAAACATCTACTGCTTCTAAATAAAAAGGCGTACACGCAAATTTAATTTTTTTCTCTTTGCAATATTCGTAAAGCAAGGGAATAAACTCTAATGGTAGCTCCCAATTCTTGCGTTGTCGGTGTTTCTCACTCTTTCTTAGAATCTCAGGAGCGAACATTTGGTCAATCCTGAACAACTGAAACTTTACCGCATAACAACCAATACGCGAAGCTGCATCAATGAATTGAAAACAGCGATCAATATCCTGATGGTGATTGCTTGATACCTCAGCTATAAACTTAGTCTTCTTCATACTTGATTTCACAAAACGATCGTCATAATGCATTCCGTTGAATTAATACCTAGGGATCTGCTAATATTTGAATTTCACACCCCTAGTAATGATTACTTAATATACCCATCCACATCACTTGTATCGAATAATATAAGCCTCAATCCAGGGCGAGCAGTCTTCATCATCCCTATAGGCAGCCACTAACAAACGATTAGGCGAAATAGCGATCAAATCTCCATAGCCACCGTCATATACTTGGTTATAGTCCGTTATCTTGATTCCTCGCTGCCATTTTTTATCTGCCACAAACCAAGCTACACTCAAATAAGGGACTTCGATTTCTAAATCTCTATAGAGTAATAAAACATTACCTGCAGCATCTTGCTCTAACATAGGAGCATGTCCGTATAATCCTGTTGCTTCCAATTTGCTCCATGTTTTACCATCATCCTGACTCATAGAATAATATAAGGGGAAAGGATTAGCATTCGTTCGGATCACTGCTAACCAATGAGTTTGGTCAACTTTTATAATAGAAAACTCATTTAAATAGGCACCAAAGTTATCTGAGTTTTCAATCACTGAATATAATTTCCAGGACTCGGCACAATCATTCGACATCAATATAACCGGAGAAGGCCATCTGTCATCACCAATAACGGCATAACATGACATTAGTAAGGTTTTGTGGTCACAAGATCGAATATGACCAAAGCAGGCTGCAAAAGTCAGTGTCGATGTTAACGAAGATTTGACAAGTTTGTTAGCCAATGCCTCACGATGAATAAAAATTGATTTGTTTATTATTGCTTGTTCTATTTCATCTGCGTTAATCTCGGAAAAAAAAGGTTTATTCCCTCCGGTCCCTTCAAATCGACGCGTTATTAAAATAACACCATTACCCTTAGAATGTGAAAGAATTGCATCCAGCTCATGCCATTTTTCATTTGCTACATTAAAAGCAATTTTTATCTCATCCCACTGAGTCACGTGACTTATACGCGAAACAAAAAAACGTATTTTTCCACCGTCCCCGTGGGCAATTTTTGGGTTCTTAATACCTGTTCGACAGGCAAGAAAAATATTCTCTCCTTGCTTTAATAATGTTGGGAAAGACGTGTACTCACCTATTCGTTTATCGACAATATTAAATCGTTTTTCTATTTCAAATAGCATAATAACTCAAAACTTTTTTTATAGCCTGGACAACATCAGTAACATCATTGAGCAGCATACTCGGATGCATAGGTAGAGACAATATACGTGTGTAGACCTCATCAGTATTGTCACATTCTGCAGTATAATTATCTTGGTAAAAAGTGTATTGATGTACTGGCTTGTAATGTACATTTACCCCAATACCTTCTTGTAATAATGCTTTGAAAATATGGCTACGTGAAACCGAAAGATTTTGCAAATTTAACTGAATAACAAACAGATGATAACTATGAATTCGATCGGGCAATTCTTCCAATGGTGTCAGTAAATCAAAATTTTCGAAAGCATCAAAATAATGCTGAGCAATCTCTCTTCGTTTAACAACAAAATTATCGAGTTTTCTAAGCTGAGAAATACCTAAAGCACACTGGATATCACTTAGTCGATAATTGAATCCGGGAGCGCGCATATCGTAAACCCAGGTTTGTTGTTCATTTCTACAAGCAACGTCCAGATCCATGCCATGATTCCTAAACCGGCGAGCAAATTCCGCACCGTGCATATTCGACGTAGTCAACATTCCACCTTCCGCCGTTGTGATATGCTTTACAGGATGGAAACTAAATGCGGTTAAATCCGCCAAACTGCCTACACACCTCCCTTTATAACTCGCACCTAAAGAGTGACAAGCATCAGCGACGAGCGTGATTCCAAACTCTTCTGAGAGTTTTTGCAGCTCATCATATGAGCATGGCTGCCCTGCAAAATCCACGACTATAATCGCGCGTGTCTTTTTAGATATTTTTTTCCGCAAATCAACCATGCTAATAAGAAAATTTGACGGATTGATGTCAGCAAAAACAGGGGTTGCTCCACAATGCACAATACAATTTGCAGTCGCAAGAAAAGTCATGCTTGGCAATATCACTTCATCATTTTTATTTAGCTCAAGTGACACCAATGCGGTGTGAATTGCGGCGGTACCACTACTTACTGCAATAGCGTTAGCCACACCTACATTCGCAGCAAATAGTTTTTCAAATTCAAAAACCTTTGGTCCAGTTGTTAGCCAAGTGCTTTTTAGCACTTCGTTAACCGCTATAATATCGTCGTCATCTATATCAGGCGCGCCATACCTTAGCAATGACTCACGCTGTGGTTCACCACCCTCAATTGCAGGCAATACTTCCATTTCAAGTCTCAAGATTATCGATGACAGCATGCAGTAATGCAGCATGTCCAATTTCTGCCTTGCCATACGCCTTTGTAGGAATATAGACAGATACATCCGCAGGTTTCCTCCAAAGACGGTTTGCGGGATCAAAAGCGGTAAGAGTAATGAGCCTCATGCCCTTTCTCCGGGCAAAATCAGCACACTTCAAGACATTTTCAGATTCTCCAGAGGAAGATATAATGATTAGCAAATCATTTTCATTTGCTAAAACCCTCAAAGTGATTTCATAAACATTGTCATAGCCATAATCATTGGCCAAACACGTGATAAGAGAAGCATCGGAAACCACATTTGATTTAATCCGGTACTTATTTAACAGATCTTGAGAGAAATGCGATGCAATGGCAGAACTACCTCCATTCCCCAAAAACCAAACATTGGTTTTTTCACGTTGCGTTAAATTAATCTGTTGACTAATTTCCTCTAACGCGAATTCAAAATCTGACTCTCTATTTTGTACTTTGTAACTTCCAGACAACGTGATCTCACTGATACTTTTAATCCATAAAACGAATTTATCATCCATCAATGCACTCTTTTTAAGACTCAATATATTTAATAAACCAAGCTTCTACAACAACAGCAATATTCGCAATTAAGAGAAACATTGATGAGCAGAGCACTCTCAAAAAAGACTCTAGTAACCCAAATCTTGAATACTTGATCTTAGTTGCTCCACTGACAACCACTGAGAGTTGATATCACTGCCATATACAAACCCTTCAGCGCATACCGAACCACCAACTAATGTTGCACGACGAGCACGCTCATTGACATAATCAATAGATGTTGGATAGATCACAAAAGAGTCTTCAAGCTCGATAGCATAACGTGCATCCTCGGCAGATATCATAATTTCGTGCAGCTTTTCACCAGCCCTTATCCCAATTGAATGTTGGCTACACTCAGGCGCAATAGCTTTGGCTAGATCCGTTATTTTTATACTGGGAATTTTAGGAACAAAAATTTCTCCACCGCTCATGCGCTGTAGACCCTTTAAAACAAAAGTCACCGCATCTTCCAGCGTAATCCAAAAACGTGTCATTCTTTCATCGGTGATGGGGATTTTTCCCGTTTCTTTTTGCTTAAGAAAAAACGGTATAACACTGCCACGACTCGCAACTACGTTACCATAACGCACCACCGAAAATTTTGTTTGACTACCACCAGAATAAGTATTTGCAGCCACAAACATTTTGTCGGCACACAGTTTAGTCGCTCCGTATAAATTTATCGGATTAGCCGCCTTGTCCGTACTCAAATTGATCACATGGCTTACATCGCAGTCAATGGCTGCTTCGATAACGTTGGAGCTCCCTATAATATTTGTTTTGACCGCTTCGAATGGGTTGTATTCACAGGTATCTACTTGCTTGAGTGCTGCGGCATGGATAACAATATCTACCCCTTTGAATGCGCGATAAAGCCGATCTTTATCACGCACATCGCCAATAAAATAACGCATGAACGGATAGTCACGCTTGGAAAACTGTTGTTGCAATTCGTATTGCTTTAGCTCGTCCCGGCTAAAAATGATTAATCGCGTGGGCTGGTAACGTTCACATACTAGTTCGACAAATTTTTGACCAAACGAACCCGTTCCACCTGTTAATAAAATCGTTTTTCCATTAAGCATGCTTAGATAACACCAGTTTTTTGTCATAAACACAAGCCAAAACAACAACAAACATCAGAACCGGCTAAGGCTTATTGTTTCCTACTAAGTACGCATGAAAAATCATCAATCCACATGCGAAGTACTAAACTTAATGGCTTTATACTTGCAGATAATCTATATAAACGAATAAAATACTTCTAAATGCAATGATCAATAATACGCAAGCCGCCTTTAAAAAAGAAAAACTTTTAAAACTTGGCACACAACATTTTAACGCCTCAAATTTTGATTCCGCCATAAAAACAATAAAAAAATTATTGAAAATAGCGCCCAACGATTTCAACGGCCTGCAAATATCCGCCCTCGCTCACTACCGCCTAGGTCATCTTAATCGCGCTAAAACACTCACCTTAAAAGCCATTCAAATAAAACCACAGCAAACAGAGCTATACAACACCTTGGGCTGTATATACAAGGACAGCCAACAATGGGAACTCGCCGAAAAAGCTTTTGACCAAGCAATCCAGCTCAATCGCAACTACGACAGCCCCTACTACAATTTAGCCTTACTGCAACATTCACAAGACAAATCAATATTAGCCTTAGACAATTATCAAAGGGTAGTAGAACTAAATAACAATCACACGGGTGCATTAATAGGACTCGTACAGATACTCGTTGCGCGTAAAAAAATTCAGCAAGCTGAGCATTACTTCCTTAAGTATATAGAGCAAACGCCTGAGGACATCGTTTTTCAACAGCATATTGCCAATATACTGATGGAAAATGCTTATCTCGACATAGCAAACACCTTAGCCCAATCAATGCTCCTCCAGAATCCAGAAAATACACATGCACTCTATATAATCGGAAATTTCTTCGCTAAAAAAAATGATTACGAACTCGCCTCCAAAAACTATCTTCAATTGTTGAAATTACAACCAGAACACATTGGCGCTTTGCAAAACCTGGCTTTTAGTTACGAAAAACTGCAGGACTTAATCAATGCAGAAAAATGTTATAGCAAAATTAATTCTGTAAATAACGACAATCTACAAGCACACTGCCAACTCGCGAGAATATATCGTCTACAAAAAAAATATGCTATGGCAAATAAACATTGCTCCACAATGTTAAAAAAATGGCCACAACAGGAAGGGCCTCTTTTTGAGTACGGCACCTTACTCAATGAGCAAGGTGAATTCAGGCTTGCCGAAAATGTGTTTCGTAAAGCACTAGAAATAAATGAACAATATGTAGAAGCTTGGGACAATCTGGGGTTTTGTTACAGCCAGCGTGCAAAATTTATTGAGAGCATCACTTGCTATGAAAATGCCGTTGCCATCGATAGCAAACACAACCATGTGCAAATGAATCTTGGCTTATCGTTACTCGTAACCGGGCAATTGAAAGAAGCATGGAAGCATTATTTCTACCGTCCACGCTTTTTGCTTCCTAACGACAAGTTAAGCGCTATAAATACTGCTCAAGATTTCAGTAAAAAACGCATATTAATCATCCGAGCACAAGGCATAGGTGATGAGTTATTATTTTTACGTTTCGTGAAATTATTGAAACAACAAGGCGCCTGGATTTGCTACCGCTGTAATAGTAAAATTAAAACCCTCATCGAGCGTTTAACGTATATTGATAAAGTCATCGGTGAAAATGAATACGCAGAGAATATTGACCTCAGTTATTCAGTCGATGACCTTCCCCTATTGCTCACCATTGATGATATAACAAAAATACCGCCTCCTATACGTCTGTCAGCACTTTCTAACAACTTACGAAAGGTTAAAACTCTGTTACCCAATACAAATATACCCACCATAGGAATAACGTGGCGCGCAGGACTCTCAACCGAAGCAGCACCTACGACATCGGTCAACTTGCTCAGCAAAGAAATAAATTTATCACAATTTTTATCCATGTTTGACGACACAGATGCGTATTATGTCATCTTGCAAAGAAACCCTACCGATGAAGAAATAGCACACCTGAAATTACACTTCAAAGATCGTCTAATTGATCTTAATGAACTCAATGAAAACCTAGAAGACATGCTCGCTTTACTTGACTTACTCGATATCTATATCGGCGTCAGCAATACCAATATGCACTTATTAGCAACACTGGGAAAATCAGCACACGTACTCATTCCAAGCCCACCCGAATGGCGCTGGCTTAACGAAGGTAGCTCACCTTGGATGCCTGGCTTTGAATGCTACCGGAAATCGCCTGATCTAAGCTGGGAAAAGTGTTTAACAAAAGCAGCGACCAATATAAAAAATTAATTTTCACAATAACAATGCCACATATCTCTGTATATAGATTCTAAATGACCTATGAAACCCTTAGCATCCATCAGTTTAGAATGAGCGAGATGGGGTCGTAAATTCCCCCGAAGATGATTAATTAATTCCGGGTTATTAGAAATATCTGTCGCTATTTTTATATAATTTTCCGATGTCTCTGCAATCAAGTCTGGCAGACCCGCTTGATACATTATACTTTCACCCACACGAGAGATGTGCATATCTCCTCTTAAGGTGATAACCGGAACTCCCATCCATAAGGCCTCGCATGTCGTCACAGTGCCATTATATGGAAACGTTTCCAGCGCTATGTCTATCAAGCTATAATTCACCAGATGATCGCCAATATTTTCTTCGTAATTTAACAAAGTAATTCGTTCGGCAACAACTTCTAACTGAGAAAACTCGCTAAAGATGCGTTGCCGAGCGTCATCATCATCCAACCCTCTTGCTTTCAATACAATCCTGCTATTATTAACAGAATTTAATACACTCGCCCAGAGGGAGATAACTTGAGTGTTAATTTTTTGCAAATTATTAAACGATCCAAACGTGATGTAGCCATTTTTGTTAAACGGCGCAGGAGCGACATCAGGAATATTGACCGCAGGCTGAAAACACAAAAAACCATCTGGAATACGTATGAGCTTTTCTGAGTAATATTGACCCTTTTCCTCAACTGGATCGGCCCACTCATCCGTTAATCGATAATTGATTGCATCCAAGCCCGTGGTATTTGGATAACCTAGATAAGTCACTTGGATAGGCGCTGGTTTATAAGACATCATTTGTAGACGATTGTCACCGGTGTGCCCAGCAAGATCGACAAGTATATCAATTTCATCCTCTTGTATGCGCTGCAATACGTACGCATCACTTTTATGGTTTATATCACACCAATGATCCGCCATTTTTTTTAGCGTAACAGACATACCATCGCTTATTTCTCCGTCTGAATAGCAAAAAATTTCGTACTGATCTCGATGATGAGATTTCAAAATACCTACAAATAAAACGGATACAGAGTGCATATGAAAATCAGGGGAAATATAAGCTATTTTTAAACGCCGATTGGGAACTTTCGAATTACGATGTTTAATCCTCTCGCAGAGACTCGCCGCATATTTTTTATTCCACTCACGATGTTTATTATAAAGAAACTCTTTTTCTAATCGCGACTGGTAATGCAGATGAAATAATAACGCGGAATACTTCATGCTTTTGTTGGGATCAAGCTGAATAGATTTACGCAACAAAGCACAGCCTTGGTCGAGGTTTCCCGTTTCACATTGTAAAATACCAAGATTAAAATGGGCAACGGCACTTTCAGGTTTAATCTCAAGCGCCTTAACAAGGTGCTGCCTCGCCCTGTGATAGGCTCGATGCAAACCGTAGATCGCCGCCATGCTGTTATGTGCAGAAAACATTGAGGGCTGTAACGCAAGCGTTATCTTATACCAGTAAAGCGCCTCATCATAATCTAATTGATAGTAATAACATTGACCCAGGCTATAAGTAATATTAGCGTCATTTGGTACAATAGCATTCGCTTTTCGAAAAAATGAAGCTGCTTCAGTATATCTTCGTTGATCTAATAATACGCTCCCTATGGCTCCATTGATGGGAGCACTCTCAGGGCTGTTTTTCAATAAGCTACGATAACATCTCTCAGCATGAATAAGATCTCCGTCAAAATATGCTTTTTTTGCAACCTGTGCCAAAGGTTCCATAATTTCCATTTCAATAATATGCTGTTTAATCATGCTACATACAACATGTTATTTGACACGTTTCAAATACCCGTGAGGTGCAACCGTAATTAGCAGCTTATTTTCAATGTTCTGGTCAATTTGATACTCAAGGTGTTTTTTAAGATACTCCCACACCGCTGATTTTGGGTCTAACATCACGCCCGACTCCACGGCATCCGTATAATCAAGCATTGCAAGTAATGAAGCACTCAATATCAACGACCCCCCATGAGCGATACCCGTTTCTATTATCAGATCTGGTTTAATCGACCAGACTAATTCCTGCATAGCTACAATATCTTGTGGGTACTGAATAATTGGGCGCCCCATCCAAGCGAAGTTATACGAATACTTAGAATTAATTGACGCAAATAAAAACTCATTGCCTGCTTTTAACAGTGTTTTATCATTTGAATTTTCGATTATTCGAGCAACAACTTCTCTCTCAAATTCATTGCTCATCGTCTACCCCGATATAGTGATACGCATTGCTCGACATTTGTATAATTTCCTCCATATAGTTAGAGTTCATTACATAAATAGTAGAACCGGCGGGTAGCAGAGATAGTGCCTCCTCGGGAGAAAAAACCCGCAAACCTATCGCTGGCAAATATTTACCCTGCTTAGCAGAATTTATATCAATGACCAGATCAATGGTGCAACCACTCCTTTGCTTAAGCAGTGAAAAAATAACACCTTTTGAAGCACCCCCCCATATAGAAAGCACACCATGTTTGGGAGGTATGAAACCCTGTGTTATGCCCTGATCAAAGCCTTCGGGAAATTTTATTCTATCCTGCAACAGCAACTTTGGGCTCTTTAAACTCGCCAAATCAGCAATAAGATATAAATACTGTCCACCAAAAGTATAGCCACTTTCATAAATAACATCGAACATACGAAAAAAATCTGCAAGCCTAAAATAATTTACGTGCTCGTAAAAAATGTCGAACCACGCCTTGCGTTTGCATATCCAATCAAAGCAAGGTACTTCAATATATATCTTTCCATTATTACCATTTACTTCGTTTAATTTTTCAAGAAATCGCAGCGGGTCTTGAATATGCTCAAGCACATGACGCAATATTATGCCCTTTGCATGCAGGTCAGCACGCGTAGAATAATACGCTTTGATAATGAGTGGATTCATGCCTTCATAGATCGGATCAAAACCTCTAATATCAAAACCGTTTTTCTGCAGAATATTAAGAAATGTACCCTTTCCACATCCAATTTCGACAATAGATTCTTTACCCATATTCTTAGCTATGATTTCAGAAACAGATACGAGATGTTGATAAAATAGCGGACTTATTGCCTGTTCATTTTGGTAGTCCTTATCATATTTCATAATGTCTGGATTAAATAACTCGTTATATATGAGTCCCGTATTAGGATTTTCCACTATACGAACATCGCCTTTAGGACAGGCTTTTGCCTCAATTTCCGTGTTATACATGCGGTTCTGAAAAAGGGGAAACTGTTTCACTTCGTATAGGAGCGTCATCGATATCCAATAATACTTTTATTGCTTTCTTCTTACACCCACCACACAAGGCGGATCGAGTACATCTTCAGGAAAAACCCCAAATTGAAGTAGATCACGGCGTCCATAGGTATCTGCGATATTTTCTGCCAACTGACGAATAGTGATGGGAATACCCGAGCAAATATTTATGGCACCTTGTTGTGAACTTAATGCTGCTTTGACTAGCATACTGGATGCGTCACGAACGTCGAGAAAATCTCTAATTTGATTACCGCTCGTCAACTCTGCAGGTTGACCTATTGCCAATCTTGCATGTATATAAGGCACTAATCTTCTTTCATCTTCACCTTCTCCATAGAGGTAAAAGAGTCTACACCACGCAAACTCCATTTTCTGGCTAGGGAACCATTGCGAAAATGTGGTAAATAAAGCAGCTTTGGCTGCCGCATAAGGTGATAGAGGATTTAATACAGTATTCTCAAACATCATTCCGGTTGTAAAATCATATTCAAAACAAGTTCCAACGCCAACAAAGCGGCGCACCTTCGCCTGAATCGCACCCGCAGCCAGATCGAGAGTTCCTCGCAGGCAGTCAATATTTTTAGAAGACTGCTGGTACTTTCCAGGTTCTGTATACCACGCAACATGAATGATCGTATCTACGCCTTCACACACACCTTTCCACCACTCAGGACTTTGCGCAAAAACATCTGGTGTAGCAATAATTTTTTCTAACAAAGGCAGATTTGCAATTTTTGATTCACTGCCATCACGCACTACCGCTCGTACAGATACATTAAACTCACGCAGTACATTGAGTATTTGTTTACCAACAAACCCGGTACCTCCGGTAAGCAATATTATTCGACTCATGTTATCACCAGTCGAGGAATAGCCGTTACATAAAATTCAGGCTTGCCACACGGACGTATAAATTTTTTTGTTATTTCGTCTGCTATATTCCATGGAAGAATGAGCAAATAGTCCGGATTACATTCTTTAATAAGCTCCGGCCTGCAAATTGGAATATGACTTCCTGGCAGAAATTTTCCTTGTTTCGCTGGTGCAGCATCACAAACCAAAGGTAATAAATCTTTCTTTACTCCAGCATAATTAAGTAAAGTATTCCCTTTGGCAGCAGCTCCGTATGCAAGCACTCGTTGGCCTTGTGTTTTTTTTTTCAATAAAAATAATAAAAATTCATCCTTGATTCTATCGGCTCTCGCTTGAAATTTTTGATAAATCTCTAATTGTTGCAACCCCCGTATTTTTTCTTCGCTTAATACACTGGCTATTGATTCCGCCACAATTCTTAGATCTGTTTGATGGCACGCAAATATGCGCAGACTTCCCCCGTGGGTTGACAATTCTTCTACATCGATTACCTTCAGACCTGCGTATTTAAACATACGAATAACCGTATAAAGAGACAGATACGAAAAATGCTCATGGTATACCGTGTCGAATTGCGTGTTTTCGATGAACCTCATTAAATGAGGGAATTCCAAGGTAATGGTACCACCCTCCTTCAACGCTACTTTAAGCCCCATGGTAAAGTCATTGATATCGGGTACATGAGCGTAAACATTATTCCCAATAATCAAATCTGCCTGTCTGCCATCTACTTGAAGTTGTCGGGCTAGACTCTCGGTAAAAAATTTTCGTTGAATAGGGATGTTCAAATTTTCTGCGACCGCAGCGGTACTTTCGGTAGGCTCTATGCCCAAACAGGGAATGTCAGCATTAACAAAATTTTTCAACAAATAGCCATCGTTAGCAGCGATTTCGACAACAAAAGAATTCGCATTTAATCCTAAGCTCTCGATAACACTCTCCGTATAACTCTTTGCATGCGCTAGCCAAGTCAAGGATGTAGATGAGAAGTACGCATAATCTGAAGAAAATAATTCATCTACCGAGGCATAATCTTCAGTCTGCACCAACCAACAGTGAGTACAGACTTTGAGCTTAAGAGGATAGCTCAACTCTGGTTTTGTTAAATCTTCTTTGGTGAGATAAGCATTTGAAGGAGGTGCAAACCCGAGGTCAAGAAAAGTATGGGGCAATGACCGATTACAATGACGGCAATTCATACGACCAGCCCCGTGAATTCTACTGTAAGCAACGGATGTTGCCGATCACGATCCGAAACATCTTGCATAGGCAGCGGCCATTCAATATTCAATATTGGATCGGTGGGCCGAACACCGCCTTCGGCAGAAGCTGAATAAGAAGCGGTGTGAAAATAAAGTAATTCGGTGTCTTTCTGCAATACCTGAAACCCATGAGCACACCCTTCGGGGATAATCATCATTATATTATTAGTGGCTGATAGCTCCTCAGCATGCCAGGCAAGAAATGTCGAAGACCCTGCGCGCAAATCCACAACCACATCCCACGCCCTTCCACGTAAGCAACGCACCATCTTTATTTCAAGATGCGGCGACTGCTGATAATGGCATCCGCGAACGGCGCCAACAGAGTGGGTCAGTGAATGGTTTACCTGTAAAATTCTCCGCGATCCTACAAGCTCATGCAGTGCATCCTGATCATAAAATCGGGTTAATGAACCTCGTTGATCCAAATAAGACGCTACTTCAACCCGCATCAACCCAGCGATAGAAGTAGTATTTAGATTCATTTAAAAACCCAGGGCAAGCCTAATGCAAGAGCATCTTTAAGATAAGAGTCAAGTTGCTTGACGGACAAAATAATTTCCTGATCCTGATGACAATGATACCACTCTGCGGTTGCCTGCAATGCCTGCTCAAATTGCCATACAGGCTTCCATCCCAGCTCCCTCGCCGCCTTAGAATGATCCAGCGAGAGCACGCTGGTTTCATGCGGATGCACATCCTCAGACTGTCTCCATTGTAAACCTGGCCATTCTTTTTGTAATAATAAAAGTACATCACGAACGCTGCGATTTCCTTCGAAACCCGGGCCAAAATTCCAAGCAGTCGCGCAATTTTTGCATCTCTGGATAAGTTTTTGACCTAAGACTAAATAACCCGAAAGACAGTCGAGCACGTGCTGCCAAGGGCGAGTCGCGCTTGGCAAACGAATAAGCAGCGAGTTATGATGATTCATTGATCGAACAACATCTGGAATTAGCCGATCTTCCGACCAATCACCGCCACCAACGACATTCCCAGCACGCGCTGACGCCAACAAGGGTTTAGCCGGCAAGTTGAAAAAAGCATTTCGGTAACTATCAATCACCAGCTCGCAAGCCGCCTTGGACGCGCTATACGGGTCATGACCACCTAAACGATCTCCCTCACGATAACCCTCAGGCCGCTCTTGATTGGCATAAACTTTATCACTGGTAATAACAACAATCCCTTTAATAGAACCAACCACACGGCAAGCCTCAAGCAAGTGTACTGTTCCTATGACATTGGTAGACCACGTTTCAATTGGCTGCAAATACGAATATCGAACGAGTGGCTGCGCAGCAAGATGAAAAACTATTTCAGGACGGATTTCAGCAACAATATCTTGGACTTTTTTCGCGTCACGAATATCCACACTATAGTCCTTTATATTAAGGCTCAATAAATCCCAATGATTTGGATTATGGCGAGGAGCTAAAGAAATTCCCGCAACTTCAGCACCTAGTTTATGCAACCATAATGCTAACCAACTGCCTTTAAAACCAGTGTGCCCGGTGATCAATACCCTTCTACCTTCGTAGACATTGGAAAATTGAATCACTCCCAGACCTTCCAAGGTGGAGTAGCGCTTAGCCATAGGTCTTCGAGATAGTTTTTATCGCGCAATGTATCCATGGGTTGCCAAAACCCAGCATGATGAAATGCCATCATTTCACCACGACTTGCCAGAGAATTCATTGGAGTTCCTTCCCAGCGAGTAAAATCATCGTCGATCAAATCAAGACACTTGGGCGATAATACAAAAAAACCACCATTAATCAATCCGCCATCACCTCTCGGTTTTTCAGTAAAACCAACGACATTTTTTTCGCGCATTTCTAATGCGCCATAACGCCCAGGGGGACGAACAGCAGTAACCGTTGCTAATTTTGCATGCCGCTGGTGGAAACTTATTAGCTTACCTATATCAACGTTAGACACACCGTCCCCATAAGTAAAACAAAATGCCACATCGTCCTTAATATACTCAGCCACTCGCTTGAGTCGTCCTCCCGTCAAGGTTCCTTCACCGGTGTCAACCAAGGTAACCTTCCAGGGCTCGGCTTTTTGATGATGCACCTGCATGGAATTATTCTTCATATCAAATGTGACATCTGACATGTGTAAAAAATAGTTAGCAAAATATTCCTTAATGATGTAACCCTTGTAGCCGCAGCAAATAACGAACTCATTGACTCCATGAAATGAATAGAGCTTCATAATATGCCATAGCATGGGCTTACCGCCGAGATCTATCATGGGTTTTGGCTTCAGATGTGTCTCTTCAGATATGCGGGTGCCATATCCACCCGCAAGTATTACTGCCTTCATCACAACCACCTAACTAAGCACCTAATTAATAAGCACCAACATACACGTCCTAATATCGGCATTGCTGGTTCAATAATTGCTTTATTGAAAAATGATTTTCATCACGCATACCGAACGAGGCATGAAATTTCCGAGCCAGATGCGAATCTTTCCAACGAACTGAATGCTATCGATAAATGACGACAATAAGGCTATCGCATAATGACCTCTCCGCGTTTCTCAATCCTAATCCCTACTCGTGACCGACCAGATACATTTCAACACACTCTAAAAACAGTCATGGCGCAAACCGGAGAAGATTATGAAATAGTAGTAGCCGATAATTGCAGTTGCCCTCAAACACGACGGATCGTTGATCAGCATAACTCGGAAAAAATCAGATATATATTTTCCGAAACAATACTCCCTATGGCAGAAAACTGGGAAAAAGGCTTAAGCCAATGTCGAGGGGAATATATAACCATTCTAGGTGACGATGATGGATTGCTTCCAAGCGCACTGCCTCTTGCAAGAAACATTATTAATAAAACACACGCAAAAATGATTTCATGGAGATTACACACCTATTGGTGGCCGGATACAATCGTTCACTGGAATAGAAACAGGCTGTATATACGGTTTGGTGATCAAGTCAATAAAATTGATAAAAGAAAGACGTTAACCTCATTTTACCAAGGTGAGCTCTCATTTACCCAACTGCCAATGATTTACAATAGTTTTATCCATAAAAGTTGCATCGACGAAGTTCGTCAACGCTTTGGGTGTTATTTCGCCATCCCTCACATACCCGACGTGTTTTCAGGCATTGTTAATTTAATAGTAGACGGTGATTGGCGCCACATAGATCGCCCATTAGTGGTACGTGGCAACTCAGGAAAAAGCAATGGCACTGCTCACTGGGCACGCAGTCTTGGTGAAAACCAACGAAATCAATATTTTTTAGAAGAAAAAATAACGCTCAAAGATATGATGCATAAAAATCTTATTCCTTCGCCTAATCTGCAAATTATCATTGCCGATTGCAAAATTAAATGCAAAGAACTGCTTTTCCCCGATGATACTGAGCTGAAGGTAGATATTGAAACAGTGGTTGCAAAAATTATCGCTGAGCTTAACGTCGAACCTGAAGCTTACGACGATAACCTGGCAGACGCCTACGCTATAGCAAACAAGCATAATATCACTATCGATCCGAACAATATTCCATCTCATCAACCTGCGCAAAGACGATCTTCTTCAGGCTTGATGGGAAACAGAGGGAATATCACGGGCATAGCCGTCAATGGTGATCTTGCAGGCATCACCGACATCTTTGCGGCCACTCGCTTAGCTGATGCATTGATGCCTGCAATATAAAAAAATTCTTGAATACTCTTTTTTTTCGAACTCACGATTTTACCCATAATGTAAAACCGATGAATATAATCAACCTAATCTGGTAAAATTTCTAGAAAAAATGACTAAACTCGTTCCCTGGGAGAAGGAGTTAAATTACCTCCGGCCTTTCTGATTGTTAAGCGGCAATTTGGCTACCGCAAAGTACTCTATCGAAGATTGGAAAAAAATGAAAACCGGTTGTGCTTGCTTCTCGGATTTTCAAATTTATTACAGAATGAAAAATATTTAGTTTCATAAGGGCAAATCCGCCAGTTTTTCAACTGTCCAATGTAAATGAAGCGCCAGATAAAGAGTACGTTCATAGCAATGCACATCGGTACAATTCATGCAGTTTTCTATAAAGTTGTTTATCCATCTCGTACGCAAACATATCTCATGTTAAAACATCGACCCAAAAAACCTAAAAAAAAGATATATTCCCTAGAAGAACTGGGAAGAATTTTTAGCAGAGCACTTAAATACCAAGAGGAAAAAGACTATCAATCGGCTGAAAAGTACTACCAGATAATATTGCTTCAAGTCCCAAATCATGCAGATAGCTTGCATTATTTGGGACTGTTAAAATATAAAAATGGAAACAATCAGAGAGCGATAAAACTCATTCAACAAGCAATAAAAATCAATACTCTTGATGCTGATTACCTATATAATCTCGGAATTATTCTTGCTGCAGAAAAAATGTGGGAACAAGCGAGTAAGAGCTATAAAAAAGCGATATCGTTATCCCCAAATTACGCGATGGCCTATAATAATCTCAGTATTTTGATGCAACGACTTGGCGATGAAACATCCTGGAAAAATCACTGCAAGACTGCCTATTCTTTAGCTCCCAATTCTCTCGAAATCATTAACTCATACGCAAATTATCTCCAGCAAACCTCTAATATATTCGCCGCCATCAAGGAACTCCAGCGCGGCCTGTTGCTCGACGCTAAAAATGGGCTGCTCTTAGCCAGTCTTGCTAAATTCCTATGCATGACCGGTAATAGCTCGGAAGCAAGCGACTACCTAACTAGACTTCCCTTGAATGCTCACAAAAGACCTGAAAACAGCCATCTAAAACTATTATGCCTTCATTACAATGACAAAATGAGTCCCGAAGTAGTTTTTAAAAACCATCTTGAATTTGGCGAATTGTGCTCTGAAAAACAAACCTGGCTACAGCAAAGAAAAGCAAATACTCATTCGGAAAAGAATCTCAGGATCGCATATATCTCTCCCGATTTTCGTTTTCACTCTGTCGCTTATTTCATCGAACCCATATTACGTAATCACCATAGAGAACATTTCACTGTGTTCTGTTATTCAAATTTGAGGTCTCCTGATAAAACGACCGAGATGCTTAAAAAGAACACTGATTATTGGCGCGATGTATATTCACTCTGCGATGAAGAGCTTATGCAACTCATTATTAATGACAAAATCGATATATTGGTGGATCTAGCAGGATACACCGCTGGAAATCGCCTTAGTATATTTACTCACAGAATTACCCCAATACAAATAACCTATTTAGGGTACCCAAATACCACGGGGCTAAAAACCATGGATTATAGAATAACAGACCATTGGGCCGACCCTGTTGGTACCACTGAGCATCTATATACCGAAAAATTAGCGCGTTTAAATGGTGGTTTCTTGTGTTACAAACCGAGCGATGGGTGTCCTGATGTCAGCAAGCCACCAATGTGTCATTCAGGATATATTACCTTTGGAAGTTTTAATAATTTGGCAAAACTCAATGATAGCGTAGTGGAATTGTGGTGTTCCATATTACAAAGCATAGAGAATAGTAAAATACAATTGAAATCGAAAATTTTTCTCGAACAAGAGGGACAAGACTTTACCTATGCTCGATTTAAAAAACACGGAATACACCGTGACCGTGTACTACTCAGAGAATATGCACCTGATTATGTGTCACACATGTCAGCATATCGTGAAATTGATATTGCGCTGGATCCATTTCCCTATAACGGCACAACAACTACCTGTGAAGCACTGTGGATGGGCGTACCCGTCGTTGCGCTACAAGGCGATTCACATGCCGCAAGAGTATCTACAAGTATCTTAAATAAACTAGGACTAAAGCATCTTATTGCCACAGATCAAATTAATTATAAAAAGATAGCAATAACATTGGCAAATGACGAACAGAAATTATGCGAGCTACGCGAAAAAATGCGAGAAACCATGAACTCATCCAAATTAACCGATGGAAAAGAGTTCACATTGGAACTCGAAAAACTATATAAAAAAATGTGGTTTAACTTCATGAAATCATCTAGAGAATCTTGCTCTATTGATGTATCAGAAATTTAGAATTATCGGAAAATAATTCCATTATGAAATCATAGATTTTTGATAAAACATTAGTAAGTATTACTGCCGTACAAACATTATCTTTGGAGAGCATTTTGTCGATTAAAAATTTAGAATATATGGTGTTATCGATTAAGAATGAATTATCGATTTGTGTTCCTAATTCTACAAAATATTTAACCACCTATGTTTTGCTTGAGCAAGAAGATTGGTTTGAGACTGAAATGAATTTTATTCGAAGCTATATTAATCCAGGGATGAATATAATTGATATTGGCGCAAATTATGGTCTGTATACACTGAACTTTGCAAAATGTATTAAAAATAGAGGAAATATTTTTTCTTTTGAACCGACGCCTAAAACCTTCGATTTATTAAAAGAAAGTGCAAAGCATAACGGCTTCACAACAATTAAGCTGCTCAAAGAAGCCTTGTCTCACAAAGTAGGTAAAACCGATTTTTTTGCAAGTGAAAACAGTGAGCTTAATAGTCTGCATGAAGTGGCAACAGCGTCGGAACGCATCACGGTAAAAACCAACACGCTCGATAATTTATCTCATCTGTATAAAAAAATGAACATTGATTTCATAAAAATTGATGCCGAGGGAGAAGAAATCAACATACTACGTGGAGCAACTGATTTTTTATCTACGCACAATCCGTTGATTATGTTTGAGTATAAACACGGCAACGATGTTAATAATCTGCTTTTAACCAAATTTGAGCAATTGAATTATATAATTTTGCGGTATATTCCCGGCCTGAATATTCTATTCCCTGTATCGGAAAATGAAAAACTCGATACATTTCAGTTAAATCTATTTTGCTGTAAACAGAAAAAACTTGATCAACTAGTAGCTTCAAACATTGCAGCATATAACTGCTCAGAAAGAATCGAAATTCCGGAAGGCTTAGAAAATTTTTGGATTGATCGTTTAAAGCCTATGTTCTTTCCTGATTTATTTGAACATATGATTCAATCTATCAATAAATTTGAGGACGACAACATACTATATACAACAGCATTAAATTGCTATTGCTTATCGGTATATTTTGAACTCAATGGCAGTGAGAGAATTGGGTTGTTGAAATATGCATTTAATATTTTACATAAACTTACACAAGAAACACAAAAACTCGAGCACCTTCTCACCTACTCTAGAATCAGCCTAGATCTGGGTTATCGCGAAACATGTGTTGATACTCTAGCCACAATACTAAAACAGTTCAAAAATTATGCACAACTAACACACCTTATTCCATTTATTCCAACACTTGAGAAAAACTATGTAGAAGTAGATCAAAAACCGGTCTTGGATCAAATATATTTGAAAACATTTGAAAATATTGAAAAGCTAAACAGTCTCTCCTCTTATTTTGTCGATGGAGGAGATTACGAAAATTTAGCACGACTCGTTAAGCTAGGCAGCAAGGATCCTCAAATTCTCAGAAAACATCAACTCGTTAAGATGAGTAAATATAATCGCAACTCTTTTGACTGTGTTCCAGAGCTTAGCTTAAGCTCATCGGGCAATCTAAACTCTCATATATGGTCAAATTATTGTACAAAAATTGATGCCTTTAAAAAAGCTGAAGCTACTGATTTAGAGGGAAGATTTAGAGAAATTATGGAAGATCCCAATAATACCTATCTCCCAAAGGTAAAAAATGCAGGTCAAATCATAGATAATAGTGTAATTATGCATAACGGACTTAAAGTAAATTTGGGTGAACATTCGTATTATGGGGATTTCTCAAAAATATTACTGATGAACAAGGGCGTTCATGAGCCACAAGAGGAACGTATCTTTATGGAAGTTCTAAAATACATTCCGGAAAACTCTATCATGGTAGAACTTGGCTCGTATTGGGCCTTTTATTCTATGTGGTTCCAGAAAGAGACCGTTGGAGCCATTAATTATATGATAGAACCCGAACTCAATCGTCTTAACTCTGGAAAAACTAACTTTGCACTAAATAATATGAAAGGTGATTTTACTCAGGGAACCATAGGACATAGTGGAATTAATATTGATAAATTTGTCCAAGAAAAAAACATAGGCCAGATTGATATCCTACACTCAGATATACAAGGTTATGAGCTGGAGATGCTGCACGGCGCTCAAACAACAATTTCTCAAAAAAAAATAAAATTTATATTTGTTTCGACTCATAGCCAAGAATTGCACTATGCTTGCTTAGACTTTTTAACTTCAAATAGCTACTCTATTATTTCTTCCGTAGATTTTGACAACGAAACTTATTGTTATGATGGTATTATTGTTGCGAAGATGGACGGCATATTAGGCCCGGAAAAAATGGAAATTCCCGTCCGAACTTCTCAGGAAATATTATCGGTTAAAAAGTATAATTAGTCGCCCCTTAAAAATAGCTTCGTCATCATGAATCCCAGACTATCTTTATCAGCATAAGATGACCGTACACTACTTTCCGAGCAACAAGCGATATTAATAAATAAATTCATAAATAACTTAAAAAAAAATTTCAATACGAAATTATATCACCAGTGTCTAGTCTATGCTAACTTTCATGTTAGAAATAATAGATGTCATGATCCTCCACGAAAAGGACGTCAGAAAACCGAAAAAATTAACGAAATGGGTATCCCGCATAACGGGGCATTGCTCAAATGGTATTTACCAAATTTGCCTCTTGGAAACACTGCCACTATTTGAAAGAAGCTTAAAAATTACTGATACGAGTAGAGCTATATTTTTTCTTTCCTAAACTAACGATTTTATCTGTAATAAAAAACTCATATAAAATTGATGAATGAAATTCACTTAAACGGATGATCTTTTCCTGCCACCAAGTCATCGACTTAACCGTGCAATGCGCATTTTCCCCATCGGGTAATAGCTTCTCAGCGGGATAACATGCAATATTAGCAAAAACAAATTGTGTAGCAAAACTAAACAGTCCGTCTAACAGCCACTCAATATCTTCTTCCGGGCAATGTTCCAATACATCGGTACAAATTACCCCATCAAATTGATAACTTGGCAAACGTGAAAAAGGCTCATAACCTGGATCATAGCAAACTAACTTACTGATATGCCAAAACTCCGGAATACTATTGTAGGATGAAATTTTACCATCGATTTGAATATCCATCGGTAAATATTGCAAGCCTTTACCAGAACCATAATCCAAAATTGTTTGTGAGCTCGTGTTTTGAATCAGCGTTTTTATGCGCACCGCTTGCGCCAATAAACTTTGGCCCGGAAACATTTTTTCAGGAGGAATGCCTGATATTTTTTCACCTTCGAGATGCAATTGCTTGTATTGGCTCAGCAGCATTTGATAACGCGGACTGGGATTCTCTCGATTGTATTCATTCAAAATTTCACCACTTATAAGCTTACGAACTTGGATACTAAATCTAAGGAATCTCTGGTTAAGTCATCTATCCAGCGATAACTGTGTTGACAACAAACTCAAAATACGAGTTGACTACATGCCATTCGCTCTCGACCATCCTTGGGTTACGCGATGTTAGAAAATTCGGTGCAAACTCTGCTTCTTCATCGATTTTTATCTAGTTCCTAACTTGATCAGAACTCCCTTAATATCAATTGCATCACTTTTTTGTTCCTAACATGTTTACCATCATATAGGGTAAGTATTTACGCAAGCCCATTGGAGTGTCGGTAACTAAAGCCATTTTATCATCACTATCACTAAGCTTATCATTCACCTCAATAAACTCACCAGGAACTAAAGTAGAATAATAGATTTTCTGCCAATCAAACTCAGGGAACAAAGATATGATTCCTCGCCATGAAAACCTAAAATAATCATCCGGATAAGCATGATAACGCCACACCCAAGGAACCGACATATAGAGACATCCCCTTGGCTTAATCAGACGTGTTAAATTTTCAGCCATAACCCACGGTTTATCTACATGCTCCAACACCGAACAGCAAATACAAAACTCGAAATAATTTTCAGATAAATCACCTATGCCTTGGGTAAAATTTATCACTTGATCGACATTTTTCCCCGCTTCCATATCAACACCAACATATTCGTTATGACTATAATAAATCCTCAATGTGGACGTGTGTCCATAGTCTTTGCTCCCTACTTCTAATACAGGGCCAGATACTAACGGAATAAATTGTTTAATATATTTAATCTGATTTACGTCTCCCATTTGTGTCCCTTATTAATCGGTGATAGCCACTAACGTAGCAAGCACATTCGATACCATCGCAAATAATGCTTATTACATGGACTAATTAATGCATTCCGTAGTCAATTTAACACGATCAGGATGTAAGTGAATGAACGTAACATGGGTAATACATAAGTCATTAGAAATGGTTAATGGCAAGTATTCCTCTGAATTAGCAAGTATCAGATATCGTTGTTTGATACCCGCATACGCCATGACAAAACTAGGACACAATATCAATGTAATCGTCGCAGATAGACCAAGTATCGAGCACGCAGCAGAAATCGAAGCAGCTGATATCATCATCTTATCCAAGTTGCTATATAAAAATGTCACTTCGATGGTAGAAAATGCAAAAAGGCAGGGGAAAAAAATTATCGTCGATTTTTGTGATAGCCCCTTTTCCGTGCCAGAGCAAATGGAATACCTGGATAAAATATTAGATTTGGTTGATGTAGTAACGATCAGCACTTCCCATATGGCAAAAATTGCTTCGCAATACACTTCGAAGCCAATTTTAAGCGTAGCTGATCCTTACGAAGGACAAAAAGGAATAGCTACCTTCAGCCCAAAAAGTAGCTTGAATCTCCTGTGGTATGGACACTCTGCAAATTTGGATACCATTGAAACATTCATACCTTTATTATTAAATGCCAATCTTTCCATGCCAGTGAATTTCCGGATTATCACCTCAGAAATACCTGAAATCAAGAGTGCCATTGAGGACTTTAACTCAGCACAGAATAACAATCTCAGCCTAAGCTTTACACCTTGGTCAGTAGACGCCGTATTTGAAGCTTTGCAACAAACAGACATCATCGTCATTCCAAGCAATAATGATGAATCAAAGTTACTAAAAAGCCCTAACCGCCTTGTAGAGGCATTATGGGCTGGGCGCATGGTCGTTGCACACCCATTACCGTCGTATTTAGAATTCAGTGACTGGGCGGTATTAAACACCGATATTATTACGGGAATTTCATGGTGTCTCGAACATCCAGATGAAATCACACCCAGGTTAATCCTAGGACAACAATACATAAAAAAAAACTATAACCCAAAGCTGGTTGCAGAAGCCTGGACTCAAGTATGTACAGAAGCCTTACAGAAAAACTTGCGCATTCTGCCACTCACACCAAATGAATCAGCGCCAAAACGTCTCAATCTGGGTTGCGGTGATAAAATTCTATCGGGTTATATCAATGTCGATGTAGCAAAAAGCAGAAACGGAAATACACCGGATCTATTATGCGACTTAAAAGATTTGTCAATCATTGAAACAAATAGTATTGACGAAATTTTAAGCGTACATGTGATTGAACATTTTTGGCGTTGGGAAGTTGATGCTGTACTAAAGGAATGGCTACGCATTTTAAAACCAAATGGCAAAATGATTTTGGAATGTCCTAATTTGATTTCCGCCTGCGAAGCATTTTTGCGCAACCCTGACATCGCCTCAGGCCAGGGACAAGAGGGACAAAAAACAATGTGGGTGTTTTATGGTGATCCGGCGTGGAAGGATCCTTTGATGAATCACCGCTGGGCTTATACGCCAAATAGTTTAATCAAGTTACTGCAACAAGCCGGACTATATAATGTCCGCCAGGAACCCGCACAATATAAATTACGTGAACCACGAGATATGCGCATTGTAGGAGAAAAACCGCTTTAGGATACGCTGCATTACAGCATGAAAAACCTAAACAGTCATGTCGTCAATACCACATTCAATTTCAATACCCCTCACCTTGGCATATACCATGCTAATTTCGAATATAGAATATTCAAACATGTTACGAGCAATTAAGTGACTCCCTTCAGAGGCCAATAGATATGATATCAACTTCAATTACCAGTGATAAACCAGATACTTTTTTGAAAAATACAACACTTTTACTCTCACAGATAAATACCGTGGACGACCTTAACCTTTTGCTCAGCGAATTCATGTCTAAAGATTTGATCAAAAAATTATTCGACAATAACATTGAATTCGATATACTGCCATCTTTTTGGTTTAATGTTTATAAACGACTTATCTACGAAAACAAGCAACAAAAGTTTCCTTTAAAGCTATTGTGGTTACCCATACTTTTTAAAAACTTATCGTGGAAACTTGAAAACATTGATGAATTGCAAACAATACACGGCGAGTATATAAAAAAAATGCAACAAGACATATCACTCAACAATATTCTCAACATGTTATTTATCGAAGGTCTGTTAGGTAATTTCTCCAGCGCCTATAGTAATTTCAACCACATGAGTTCAAAACTCCCTAACACGGAGATAGAAAATAATGATCTTGATAACATGAAAAAACAACTACGCAGCTTAGGATGGTAAAATCACACAACGTAAAATTTTTGAGCTTAGATCAGCAAGAAGAACTGAATCGACATTTTGTTTTCTCGAAATACGATCAGAAATATCTCGAACAAAAGACAATAGCTCAATGTGAATTATATCGAGTAGGATATCTTGATACCCCTACCTTGATTCATATTGAAACCATGGCTAAATGTAATGCCAAATGTAATTTTTGTCCCTATACAACAATGGATAGAAAAGATGAAAAAATGTCGGATGAGTTATTTGAAAAAATTATTTTGGATTTAACAGATATACCATTGAAAAACAGATTCCAAATAAACCCTTATAAAGTAAGCGAACCATTCTTAGAACCAAGACTTTTTGACATGCTCGATTTAATCATTGAAAAACTCCCTAACGCGTCAATCGGGTTTATTACCAATGGATCCCCCTTAACTGAAAAAAAAATCCAAAAGCTTTCATTCTTGGATCATATTCGATTTGCTCCCATAAAAATATCGCTCAACACTCTGGATCCAACTGAATATGAAAGCATAATGAAAATACCGTTAAACAAAACACTAAAACGCCTAGACATTTTACATAAATATATCGCCAAGGGTATATTAAAAATAAAAATTGAAATTACGCGTGTCTCTAACACGCCTCAATCTGACCTTGAGTTTCTTACTCTCGTCAATCAACGCTATCCTCTATTTAATCCGTATATCAATAGAAAAAATGATTGGCTAGGAAAGATAAATTTTAGTAATAAAAACCAAATCCCCGATGCCCCCTGCACACGCTGGTTTGATTTATCAATTACGGCAACAGGTGAAGTAGCAAAATGCTGCATGGATGGCAATGCAGACTATCCTAAAGGCGATGTCAATAAGCAACACGTCCTTGATATATATCGTCAATCTAAACTTGAAATGTTGCGCCTATATCTACCGAATAGAAAAGCAACTGAGGCACCGTGTAACACCTGCACCTATCTAAACTAAAGAATAACTCCGCTTGGGTACTCAAGCATTATGGCCGAAATATGCACATCATTCTCACTCATTAAATATTTTCGTAGATCTTAATTCCTTTTTTGTTTTTTTTAATCCTTCTTACTTCTGACATACGAATGCTTAACTCGGCATTTCCCATGTTCACGAGTTTTTCATTAAGTTCAATAATACTTCTAACCGATTGTTCAATTTCAGCACTCATTTCATCCGGTAAAGATAAAACACCGATTATAGACTGACGCTCTATCTCAAGTTTTTCAACGCTATCCCACTCACTATTTATCGCACACAAAATCATTTCATTGCTCAGTTTTAGAATTTTTTCTATCGCTTTTGCATAAGTGATTTTTTTTGATTGAACTTGCATGGTGATATAACTAAACATTGCTGGTAATATTTGAAGATGTTTCACCATCTTGCTTAGCATCCTTATTTTTATCTTTAATATTGTCAGGTATAGATATCCAAGCTTCTTTAATAGTATGCAGCAATCCGGAAACCTCATCCAGAATTTCTGGACTATTTTGAATATTTGCTTCAACTAAACGACGTTCCATAAAATCGTATAGCGCTTCTAAATTAGCCGCTATGTCCTCGCCCTTTTCTGCATCCAGACTTATTCTCAGTCCTTCGATGATGGATATCGCCCAACTAATATAACTTCCTTTTTCAGGTATTTCCCCCCTGGACATAAAACCTTTTGCTTGTGCTATTTTCTCCAGCGCACCTTCCAACAACATAGTAATCAATCGATGTGGCGTCGCATAAGCACCACTGGCTTGCACACCAACCTGACCATAGCTCTTAAGTGCACTCTGTGCTTTCGCTGACTTCATAGGATTACTCCTCTTGTTTTTTGCATTCACTCATTCCTATTTATTAACTCTGTTAGCCAAACCTTGTAATGAAGATAATTGATTTGTTAAAAAAGATCCTGTTGAATTCAGCTGTGCAACCAAGGTATCCATTGCATTGAACTGCCGTAACAACCGTGCTTCCAGAGCATCCATTCGAAGACCCAGTTGAATACGTTGCTCCGCAATATCATCGATCTGATTGTTGAAGGTTTTGTTCCGTGCCGCCAAGATACCGTCAGAATCAAGAAAACTATTTAGCAAAGTATTTAATTCGGAAAATAAGCCATCAACTTTAGTTTTTTCATAACCAAAAGTATTCGTAGTACCAGTAAAGGTAACCACCAAACCGGCATATGTTGTACCGACATCAGCGGTTAATGTCTGGCCAGAACCCGTGGCTGATTCAAAACCTAACTTGCCCGCCACATCGACTCCTGTCGCGGTAGATGCGGTATTAGATATACCCAAATTAGCCACTGCGTTGACTTCAGCATTGGTGATATCCAGCGTGCTCGCACTGCCATAGGACGTACTCACAAAGGTCAGTTTATCATTTGCATACGATACCGTTAGATTGTTAACACCGACTGCATTTTGAATATAGGATGCTAAATCGTCACCTGAACTAAACGTTTGACCATTGAGTACCACGCTGGTTAAATTGCCATCGACGGTGATATCAAAATTTGAATTCGTCAATGCTGTTACTCCATCAAGTACCGTTTCATCCAAACGCGCGCCAAAAAATCGTGCTTGGGTCGCCGCTTGAGTAATTAGTACTTCGACTTCTTCAGTTTCTACCCCTGTAGGTATATTGGAAAAAGCAATAGCTTTCTCATAATTATCATCTACATTTGAAGCATTCCCTGCAAAAAGATTTCTTACTTGATCAGCATCCTCGGTTAAGGCAGCATCGAGTTTTGCAGTATCAAATTCCAGTGTACCGTCCTGAGATGTGGTAATACCAATGGAGGCCATAGAATTATACTTAACCGTATTGTCACCAACTGTTTGATTGAGTACATTGCGAATTTGATTTTCGATGTTTCGAATAACTGAATCACCAAGAAACAAGCCTTTAGTACCAGAATCGGCGTCGTAAAAGGTCGCGGAATTTAGACTCGTAATGAGTTCATTAAAGGATGCAACAAACGCGGCGGCTGATGAACTAATTTTTGAGGTATCATCTGTAATCGTTAACGTTTTAACGACCCCAGCATCTGCTGCTTTTAAGGTTAATTCAATGCCATCAACTGGATTCGTTATGGTATTGCTAGAACTCGTGACTGAAACACCGTTAAACAAAATACTGGCGTCTGCTGCCGCCAGAGTTTCGGTCATATTTTGTCCACTGCCCACTCCTGCTGCGGGATCATATGCGAGTTGTCCTAAACCAATGGAAGGATCGGTGATCGGCGTTCCTACACCGTCCGCGACAGTCACTTTCATAGATTTCGCCGCACCTGATTCAGCCGCCAATGACAATTGATAACCGGTGCCGTTATAGACAATACTTGCCGCCACCCCAATATCCGCATCATTAATTGAGTCACGAATATCGTTTAAGGTTCCACCTGAAATAGTCACTGTTTCTATGGTTCCCGAACCATCAAAATTGCCATCTTTATCGTCGTCAAATTCAAACGTTAAAGTGCCTGTCCCAACAACAGTAGAATCGGTATCAGCTGCTGCATAAGTTGCATCAGTGGTCAACACTTGTCCTTGAGCAATACTGAGTACATCAATCGTATACGTTCCGACGGCAGCTGAACTTGTTGCCGTAGCCGTAAAGACATCTTTATCGCTCGGTGTTGTTTTCAGTGCAGAATATGTTGAACCGAGGGTCAAATTTAGAAAAGATGATTTGAATGATGAAATAGAGCTTTTGATGGCCCCCATGGATGACAATTTTGCAGTCAGCTCTGCTTCTCGAGTATTCATGCGCAGGCTTTTAGGTCCGCCTTCCGCAGCCACCAATTGATCTACAAGACTGCCAATGTCAATTCCAGAGCCGATACCTGTTGCTTGTAAACCCATAAAATACCTCTTTCTACATATCGCCCGATATTATCTCGCCTGAAGAATCCACAATTCGCTGAATTCGATTTTACATCAAGCCTTTTAAGCTGACGTTTCTCATGATTTTTATCTAATAAAACGCAAGTTACACACCAACTAAGCGGTCTCCCTCAGCAATGCCCCCTTATTCTGCTCAAGCCGTTGCACGAGTTTTAGCAGTTCTTCCGACGGAATCTGCCGGATGACTTGATTGTTCTCTGGATTTACTACCTTAACGACGATGTCACCGGTTTCTTTATCCACATTAAAGTGAAACTCTCGATCGAGGTTTTGCACATGCTCTTTCAGTCTTTCAACCGCTGCCTTTACCTCTTCCTGGTTCGCAAAATGAGTATTTTCCTCTGCTTTACCAAGAGTTTTTTCCGGGATGTTAGCAGTAACACCAGATACCAACGCGGATGATTTATTCAAGTCTTGACCTGTAGTCGAAGAACTTTGACTAACCAGAGGCTCAGTAGTGGAAGGCTTGCCAGATTGACTATCCGGGCTTATGGGTAATTCAGTCACATTCTCAATACGCATGACGATCACCTCTCTTATGACTTGCTAGTCACTCACTAAAAAACGGGACGGAAACGATTTTCCGCCCCAAAAACTTTTTACTGTAATAAACTCAATACGTTTTGCGGTATTTGATTTGCTTGCGATAACATGGCCGTACCTGCTTGCTGTAGAATTTGCGAGCGGGTTAATTCAGCGGTTTCCACCGCAAAATCGGTATCTCTAATACGTGATCTTGCCGCACTGAGGTTTTCGATCGCAGTTTCTAGGTTTGCAATCGTCGATTCAAATCGACTTTGCAACGCACCAAACTTCGCACGCTGGTTACTCACTTGTGCTATCGCAGCATCGACAATGGATAACGCGAGATTACCACCATCAACACTGCTAATATCGATATTCGCAACTTGTTGCAGTACCGATCCACCAGAGTTTGCATCCATAACCTCGCCCGCAGTCGTCGTCGTCACAGAAAATGCCTTATTGCTATCAAAGGTTAATTGACCTTCTCCAATGGCGGTTTCAGCCGTGGTATCAGCCGTTAACGTTACCGAGCCACCACCCGCTATGGCACCCAAGCCCGCACCCCCGGTGACAGTAACATTTCCCGCATTGGTAAAAGTAGTGTCGGATATCGTGATATTTTCACCTTCATAATTGGTCAAGGTAATGCCGGTTCCATCGTCTCTTACTTCGGCAACAACCCCTGTTTTTGAAGTGTAATCATTAAACGCCTGTGCCGCTGCCGCCAGATTTTCAACACCCGCAGCAGTCGAAATACTAAAGCTAACCGTCTCGAGATTCGCCACCGTATTGTCCGAAAACAAGGTCAGCTGATAACTACCCGACGAAGCAAAAACCAAATCGATATCGGTTTGCGCGCTGGCTTTCACACCATTGGAATCTGTCGATAAATTAATCGACTGCGCGAGATCTTTCATTGAATCCGTCGCAGCATAAGCCAACGTCGAAGTACCTTCTGAGCCGGTAATAATGATGGTGCCGCCACCGGTTAAACGGGTAATCGTCCCCGCTGTATTTTCATTACCTTGCAGCCGATAATCTCCGTATTGGGTTGTCTTATAATTACCCGTAGTCGCCACTATGGTTTGATTTGCATTTGCGCCTACTTGAAATAGCGCAGTCCCAAAGGTGCCATCAAGCAGTTTTTGTCCGTTAAATTCAGTGGACTTTGCAATGCGATTTAGCTCCGAAGTAAGCTGCCCAGATTCCAACTGCAGGGCTTGCCGATCCGATGGGGAATTTGTTGCGTTAACAGATTGCACCGAAAGTTCACGAATTCGCTGCAAGATATTACTCACTTCCTGCAATGCACCCTCCGCGGTTTGTGACAACGATATGCCGTCATTGGCATTCCGCGCAGCAACCGTTAAACCTCTTATTTGAGACGTAAAACGTTCAGAAATAGAGAGACCGGCGGCATCATCTTTTGCACTGTTAATGCGCAAACCAGATGATAAACGTTGTAGGGAAGTTGCAAGAGACCCCTGCGTACGATTCAAATTACGCTGGGAATTTAACGCCATTACATTGGTATTAATAATCTGAGGCATAATTCGCCCTCTCTTTATAACTCGATGCCTCCATCAATAAGCGGAAGCTTACAAGTGTCAATCTTCAGCGGATATATCAAATCGAGTTCGATATTTACCGCTACCAAGTGTACTATCGTCCGTAGGTAGCACAACTTGAGCCTTTCGGCAAAATTTTTCCTGTTTCTTAAGAAGGAGATGAGCGCTTATCTTGAATTGGCGAGGGAAGAAAACCTAACGCTAAACAATGCCTTATTTTCTATCTTTGTCAACAATTGGCCTAGTCGCTCAATCACAGGAATAAAGAGAAAAAAAAGAGCGGAAAATTTTTTCCGCTCTTTTCTCAGTCTATCATTATTGTAATAAGCTCAATACGTTTTGCGGTATCGAGTTCGCCTGCGATAACATGGCCGTACCTGCTTGTTGCAATATTTGCGAGCGGGTTAACTCCGCAGTCTCTACCGCAAAATCGGTATCGCGAATCCGCGACCGCGCTGCACTCAGGTTTTCCACCGATGTTTCCAAATTAGCAATCGTCGATTCAAAACGACTTTGCAGTGCACCGAACTTCGCCCTCTGATTACTCACTTGGGAAATCGCTGCATCGACAATCGATAAGGCGAGATTGCCTCCTGCAATAGAACTCACATCGATATCCGAGACCTTTTGCAAAATCGATGATTGCGATGTTCCATCCATCATTTCGCCTGCAGTCGTCGAAGTCACTGAAAAAGCCTTAGCACTGTCAAAGGTAATCATGCCTTCTCCAATCGCGGTTTCAGCCGTGGTATCCGCAGCCAGTATTCTAGAACCGCTACCTGCTGTGGCGCCCAGACCTGTACCCCCACTTACCGTTACGGCCCCCGCATTGGTAAATGTGGTATCGGAAACCGTTATCGTTTCCCCCTCGTAATTGGTCAAGGTAATGCCCGTGCCATCGTCACGCACACTCGCCACCACTCCAGTGGTCGCGGTGTAATCGTTGAATGCCTGCGCAGCAGCGGCGAGTTGTTCCACGCCCGAGCTTGCATCAATACTAAAACTCACGGTTTCTGGAGCCGTGGTGGCATTATCCCCCGCCAAGGTCAATTGATAACTACCCGAAGAACCAAAAGCCAAAT
>CAZWUO010000015.1:0-36368 GCA_964636675.1 uncultured Ectothiorhodospiraceae bacterium | reverse complement strand
AAATTGAGAAGTTGGGTGTGCAAGGGGGTGGCCTCAGGGATAAAGTAACTTTCGCGTACCACGGATTGAAATAATTCTTTGTCAACATTTTCTTTGCCCATGAGATGCAGTACGTTGCGCATATGAATGATGCCTTGAATATTGTTGATATCACCTCTGTATACCGGTAGACGAGTATGTTGAGCATGGTTAAGCTGTTCTTCAATTTCAAACCAATCGTCGTCGAGGTTAATGCCGATGATTTCATTACGTGGAATCATAATATCCTCGACCGTTGCTTTTTCAAGGTCCAAGATGCTGACCAGCATTTGTTGATGTCGCTTAGGGATTCGATTGCCGGCTTCGTTTACCACAGAGCGCAACTCATCCAGACTAAGATGTTCAGAACGCGCTAGCTCAGAAGTTAAACCCAGTAAACGCAGAAACCCATTGGCGATGCCGTTGATGATCCAGATGACGGGATAAAGTAGTTTGAGTAAAGGTGTGTAAACAATAGCCGCGGGAAAAGCGATACGCTCGGGATGTAAGGCGGCGAGAGTTTTGGGAGCAACCTCTGAGAAAATAAGGATAACAATAGTCAGGATACCCGCGCCAATCGCGATCCCTGCTTCGCCGCCTAGCCTCAGTGCGATAATCGTCACGATTGAAGAAGCAAAAATATTAACGAAGTTATTACCCAGCAAGATCAGGCCAATAATTCGATCAGGACGTTGCAATAATTTATTCGCGGCTATTGCACCCAGGTTTTTTTTATTTTTCGCCAAATGGCGTAGTTTATAACGATTTAAAGACATCAAGCCGGTTTCTGAGCTTGAAAATAACCCAGATAAAACAATCAAAAAAGCCAGGACGCCGAATAAAACACTTAAAGGAATGTCATCCAAGATGTCTTAACTCCATAGTATGTATTTCACTCTTAGATCTCATCATGAGTAATTATCAATTAGGGTCTGTTGACGTTTCATTTTGCTCACTGTTGCTCCTGAAAAATCGCCAATCCAGGCGCGAGGCGTGTAGTTTGGTTGTTCCAAATAAGCAACGAGCAACGCCGAGTGGCGCTTTTTCAGGCGCAACCCGAAGGGCTGGGACGCTTTTTTCGTCTAACTGCGTTATCAGTCGCTTATTTGGAACAACCAAACCGCTCTCCTTCTGCCTCGGTTAGACGAAAAAAGCGTCTCCAGCAGTGATAAAAATGAAACGTCAACAGGCCCTAAAGTTTAGCTTGAAATCAGTCGCTTAACGCTCAAGTAGGATCTCGATAACATATTTGCTGCCAAAATAGGCAATGAGCAAGGTAATGAATCCGCTAATCGTCCAGCGAACCGCCGTGCGGCCGCGCCAGCCGTATCTCCAGTGTCCGCAAAGCAAGATGGCAAACACGGACCAGGCAATAGCCGATAGTACGGTTTTGTGGACAAGATGTTGTGCGAACATGTCTTCAAGATAAATGAATCCACTTAACAAAGACATACTTTGCAGCGAGAATCCGATGATGATCATTTGGAAGAGCAGTTGCTCCATCGTTTCCAATGGCGGTAGGGTGCGAATGATGCCCCCAGGTTTTCGATTATGCAAGCTACGCTCTTGGAGTGATAGTAGCACAGCTTGAACGGCTGCGAGTCCTAAGATACTGTAAGCTAAAATGGACAATACAATATGGATACCTAATCCTTTGGTTTCTGTAAGGCTTAATAAATGCTCAGTGGGCAGCAATACTTGAATGGACAGTATGAGTGCGGATAACGGGAATACGATGATTCCGAGATTTTCTACGGGTTTGTTATAAGACGCGATGATGAGTAATAATGCAATGAAAACCGTCGCGAGAGACAACACATTGGTAAAGCCGAGATTAATTCCAGTGGGCAGTAGCAGTGTTTGAGAGAGCACAAAACCGTGCAATATTGCAGCTACTAGCCCAATAATAACGATTTTGTTAATCGGTGAGTCAGTTTGTTGGTGCGAAGTGAGACGTTTGGTAAGGCCGTATGCGGCGGTCACGTACAACACGACTGCGAGTAAACTGACTATTAACATTATGAAGCTCCTGAATTGAAATTTACCAATGATGGCACAACATTAAACCCGGTTGAAGAGTTAGACCAAATATTATGGATTTAGAGTTCAAATAATGAAGTTACGCATATTGGGTTGCAGTGGAGGAATAGGTGCAGGTTTACGCACGACCTCACTGCTGATTGATGATGATATATTGATTGATGCCGGAAGCGGTGTTGGGGATCTTTCGCATGAGGAAATGAGTCGAATCCGACATATTTTCCTGACGCACTCGCATTTAGACCACGTTGCGTTTATACCCTTACTCGTTGATAGCATATTTGAGCGCATTCAGGAACCCGTTACGGTACATGCTTTGCCAGAAACCATTGAAGCATTGAGAACGCATATTTTTAATTGGACGATTTGGCCTGATTTTTCCGTATTACCGACACCCGATAAAGGGGTGTTAGCGTTCACTGAAATGAACGCGGGTGATGTTGTCTCAATCAAAGGTCGGCAGATTGAGTTAATCCCGGTGGCGCATATCGTGCCTGCGGCGGCGTATCGGGTACAAAGTGGAACCGGTTCATTTGCGTTCTCTGGTGATACTTCAACTAATGATAGTTTTTGGGATGTCTTAAATAGCCATCATGCTTTAGATTTGCTGATTGTTGAGACCGCATTTACCAATCGCGAGAAAAAGCTCGCAGCATTGGCAAAACACTATTGTCCGTCATCGTTAGCTGCTGATATAGCCAAACTCAAGCACAAGCCCAAGGTTTACTTGACACATTTGAAGCCCGGTGAGGAGATAGCGGTATTATCAGAAGTCAAAGTTGCCATTCAATATCTGCAAATAAAGAATTTGACCGGTGGCGAAATTTTTAATATTTAGTCCCCCCGCTTTTTACCCTTCTCGTGCAGATTCCAAACATGCTACACACTTTGCATTCGCGCTGAGCTGATTTTTCTAGGATAATGCGCAGCAAGTCGCGCTGGCGCTGGCGGGGGTAGTTACCACCACTCGCCATTACCACATTTTAAGAATATTAGGAAAACGCATGTTTGATAGTCTGACCGAACGTTTTGGCCGCACTTTGCAAGGTATTCGTGGCAAAGCAAAAATAACCGATACCAATATTAAAGAGACTTTACGCGAAGTCCGCATGGCTTTGCTTGAAGCCGATGTTGCATTGCCGGTGGTGCGTGAGTTTGTCGACCAAGTTAAAGAAAGAGCCGTGGGTGCCGAGGTCATTAAAAGCATTTCTCCAGGCCAAGCATTTGTCAAGATTGTACAAGAAGAATTGACCCATATTATGGGTGAAGTCAATGAGAGTTTGGATCTCAATGCCCAACCTCCTGCGATTGTGCTTATGGCGGGTCTGCAAGGCGCCGGAAAAACCACGTCTGTCGCTAAGTTAGCGCGATGGTTGAAAGAAACCCAAAATAAGAGCGTATTGGTGACCAGTGCCGATGTCTATCGTCCGGCGGCTATTAAGCAGCTTGAGACGCTGGCCAACGAAATTGGTGTGGACTTTTATCCGAGTACTGAAAAACAACACCCGGTTTATATTGCCAATAGTGCGGTTGATTATGCACGCAAAAAGTTTGTCGACGTAGTGATTGTTGATACGGCGGGTCGTCTCCACATTGATGATAAAATGATGGAAGAAATCAAGCAGTTACATGAGGCTTTGAATCCTATTGAGACACTTTTTGTGGTGGATTCTATGACTGGTCAAGATGCGGCTAATACGGCTAAGGCGTTTAACGACGCCCTTCCGCTAACGGGTGTCATTCTCACCAAAACAGACGGTGATGCGCGAGGCGGTGCCGCATTGTCGGTAAGACATATTACCGGTAAGCCGATTAAATTTATTGGCGTAGGCGAAAAAACCAGCGCGCTACAGCCTTTTCATCCAGAGCGTATTGCATCGCGGATTCTCGGAATGGGAGACGTGTTAACCCTGGTTGAGGAAGCGGAATCAAAGCTTGATAAAACCCAAGCAGAGAAGCTAGCTAAAAAACTCAAAAAGGGAAAAGCTTTTGATTTAGAAGACTTTTTAAGTCAGATCCATCAGATGAATAATATGGGGGGTATCGCGAGTCTTATCGATAAAATGCCTGGCATGGGCAATATGTCGCGCCAGGTGAAGGACAATGTCAACGACAAACAAATCAAGCAAGTAGAAGCCATTATTTATTCGATGACTCGCCAAGAACGGCGGCGACCTGACATTATAAAAGGGTCGCGTAAGCGGCGTATCGCCAATGGTGCGGGGGTGCAAATACAAGATGTTAACCGGATGCTCAAGCAATTTACTCAAATGCAGAAAATGATGAAAAAAATGACTTCAAAAGGCGGGATGAGCAAAATGATGAAACAGCTTAAAGGCGGCGGAACGCCCGGAATGCCTTTTTAATTCCTAACGAGATGACTTTATCAGAAGTTCTCGAGGAATTAAGGTTTTATTTTATACGGCAATTAGTATACAATTCGCGGCTTTCTTTACGGCGGTCTAAATTGACAGTTGTTGAAGCGCACGGAACATTAAGAGGAAATTTGCATGGTAACAATAAGGTTGGCACGTGGTGGATCAAAGAAGCGACCTTTCTATCACATGGTCGTCACGGATTCGCGAAATGCGCGTGATGGCCGGTATATCGAACGTTTAGGGTATTTCAATCCTGTGGCTAAAGGCCAGGAAGAACGCTTGCATCTTAAACAAGATCGAATCGAGTATTGGGTAGGTCAAGGAGCTCAGCCTTCTAGCCGTGTTGCCCAGCTGTTAAAAACGGCTGCCGCTTAAATTTTTCACGCATTGTTTATTTACTCCTCGCGTTCAGTGAGCACAGGAGCCGCCGCAAATGGGGGATGTTCAACAGGGTGATATTCAAAATAGTGCTGGAAATAGTGCTGGAAATCAAGCAGCAGACTATTTGACCCTGGGTTATATTTCAGGTGTTCATGGTGTGCGCGGATGGGTAAAAGTTTTTTCCTATACCAAGCCTGTAGAGAATATTCTGTTATATCCCCTATGGCAGATAAAAAAAAACGGTTTGTGGCAGCCTACTAAGGTTTTAAGCAGTCGTAAACAAGGTAGCAAATTGCTCGTTGCGCAGTTAGAAGGCGTTAATGATCGTGATCAAGCGCACGATTATATGCGAGCAGAAATAGCGATCCTCAAAGAACAATTACCGCAGGCTGAAGTCGGTGAATACTACTGGGTAGATTTAGTTGGCTTAGCGGTCAAAACGGTAGATGGGGTTTTACTCGGCCAGATTGAAAATATGTTAGAAACCGGGGCCAATGATGTGCTCGTGGTTCAGGGCGATACAGAACGTTTAATCCCCTTCGTCCAGGGAGATGTTATTAAGGATATAGATCTTGATCAACAATTAATGATTGTTGATTGGCCGCTGGAATATTAGTTCATGCAGTTTGATGTGGTGACACTATTTCCAGAGTTTATTCGCGCATTTAAAGAAAATGGAGTGACGGGGCGAGCGATTAAGCATGGTTTGCTTGAAGTCAATACGTGGAACCCAAGAGATTTTACCGTCGACAAACATCGAACCGTAGACGACCGACCTTACGGCGGTGGCCCGGGGATGTTGATGAAAGTTCAGCCCTTGCGGGATACTTTGACAGCCATAAAAACTCAGTTGGCTAGCTCTCGTTACGGTGAAGGCAGTGGACAAGCTCGAAAGATTATATATCTCTCACCCCAAGGCAAAACCTTGACTCAGGCCGCGGCTAAAGCCTTATCTTCGGAGCCGGGTTTGATTGTGATTGCAGGACGTTACGAAGGTATTGATGAGCGTCTGATTATCGCTGAAGTTGATGAGGAATGGTCAATAGGTGATTACATACTCAGTGGCGGTGAGTTACCGGCCATGGTGTTAATCGACGCTGTGGCACGATTGATTCCTGGTGTCTTGGGGCATACGGAATCAGCCCAACAAGATTCTTTTGTCAATGGCTTATTGGATTACCCGCATTATACCCGGCCGGAGCAAATTGACGGCCGTGAAGTACCGCAAGTATTGTTAAGCGGGGATCATGCGGCCATTGCGCGCTGGCGCAAAAAACAAGCATTAGGCAAGACTTGGCAGCGCCGGCCTGATTTATTAGATAAGTTGCAATTGAGCGATGAAGAACAATTGCTACTCAACGAATTTTTGCAAGAAACGCATACAAAAAACTAACAAGATAATATTGGAGTAAAGCATGAGCAACATTATTAACCAGCTCGAAGTGGAACAGCTAAAAACGGATATTCCTGAGTTCGGCTCGGGTGATACTGTTGTCGTACAAGTGAGAGTCACCGAAGGTACTCGCGAACGTTTACAGGCATTTGAAGGCATTGTCATCGCGAAAAAAAATCGTGGTTTAAACTCTTCTTTCACGGTTCGGAAGATCTCTCATGGTGAGGGAGTTGAGCGGGTGTTTCAAGCACATAGCCCGTTAATCAGCAGCATAACGGTAAAGCGGCGTGGTGATGTGCGGCGTGCTAAGCTGTATTATTTACGCAATCTTACAGGGAAAGCGGCTCGAATTAAGGAAAAACTTTCTTAGCCAAAAAAAGAATATTGCAAAAAGGCGTACCCCGGTACGCCTTTTTTTTTAGTGTTATAAAGTAAGTTATTTCTAGGTATACAGCCAAGAGTTTTGCGACGAGTCCACTAAAAAAGGTGTTTATGTCTGACGATTTGCCAAGTACTTATATTATGCAAAGTAGTATTGCGATAGATCGGTTTTTGGATAGTATCTGGATGGAATCAGGTCTGAGTGAAAACACGCTGAGTTCTTATCGTCAGGATTTATTAGGCTTAGCAACTTGGTTAGCTACGCGAAAAAAATTAATCGAACACGCTGAGCGTGCAGATTTGTTGGCGTATTTGGCGGTACAGGTTACTGCTGGGGCTAAAGCCAGTACCACGGCAAGATTGTTATCGTGTATGCGTCGTTATTATGGACATTTATTTCAATCGGGCGCACGAGCTGAGAATCCTACGCAGTTGATTGAGGCGCCAAAAATCACACGTGCAATACCGGATACTTTAAGCGAGAACGATGTAGAAAAATTGCTTGCTGCGCCAGATGTTTCGACTGACCTAGGGTGTCGAGATCGTGCGATGCTGGAGATATTGTATGCCACTGGTTTGCGTGTTTCCGAACTCATTCATTTAACCTTTAGCCAGATTAATCGGGTGCAAGGTTGGGTTCGAGTGCTTGGTAAAGGAAAAAAGGAACGTTTGGTGCCGCTAGGGGACGTGTCTTTGTCGCGATTGGATGATTACCTTAAGCACTCAAGAGATCATTTTGCGCAAGCGATAATATCAGAACATGTTTTTATTACAGCGCGTGGCAGTGGTATGACAAGACATGCTTTTTGGCACATGATTAAACGTTATGCGGTCAAAGCAGGTATCACAAAACCCTTGTCGCCGCATACCTTACGCCATGCCTTTGCAACCCATTTGTTAAATAATGGCGCGGATTTGCGGGTAGTGCAAATGCTGCTAGGGCATAGTGATTTGTCCACGACCCAGATATATACCCATATTGCGCGCGAGAGGCTACAGCAGTTGCATGCTAAGCATCATCCAAGAGGCTGAATATAAACTGAAATAAATATTTGATGGGTTGGGATATATTTGCTTTTAAAACAGTCAGACATTCTATGGTACAACAGCATTTTCCTCGGTAAAAAGAGGTGTATATGATGTCCGTATATTTTGTGCTTTATCTTAGAAAAATCACCGTTATTATGAATTGTTATTTCGTTTGGAGAATAATGTGTTAAAAAAAATATCCGTGTTAATGTTGTTTGTCGGCGTTATCTGCTCACCTATTACATGGGTTATCGCAGATGAGGCATCGGACATAAAAAATATTACAGAAATATTCAGTCAAATTGTGCCTGACCGTAAAGCAGAAATCATTTCTCCTTCGTTTATTCCAGGGATGTACGAGGTCGTTTATGGGGCGCAAGTCATGTACATGTCTGCGGATGCACGGTATGTGATTCAAGGTGATGTCATTGACTTAAAAAACCGCGAAAACATCACTGAGACCTTGAGAAGTAAGCAACGCCAACGTCTGATAAAAACCCTGGATGAAAGCGACATGATTGTGTTCAAACCCAAAGGTGAAGAGCATTATAGGATTACCGTGTTTACCGACATTGATTGCGGATATTGTCGAAAATTGCACCGAGAAATGGCTGACTATCTGGCCGAAGGCATCACCGTGCGCTATATGGCTTTTCCGCGTTCTGGGGTGAATACTAAGTCTTATTTCAAAGCGGTTAACGTGTGGTGTGCTGCAGATAAACATGCGGCGATGACCAAAGCAAAAGCGGGGCAAAGTTTGCCTAAGAAAACGTGTAAAAATCCCGTCGCAGAGCAAATGGCGTTGGGTGAAGATTTTGGTGTGACCGGCACTCCTACCATTGTTTTTGACAACGGCGAAGTTGTGCCCGGTTATGTGCCGGCTATTCGTTTACATGAAATATTAGAGAAAACCAAGAAGGCTGCTGCTTTATAGCCATTGATAGTTATTATGCTCTCATTGAGATGGCCATCATTGTGGCGAAAAGGCGGCGAAAAGTAGCGCAAATAAAAATGGGGCAAGACGCCCCATTTTTATTTTGTAAGATGTTTATTTTAAATAATAAATAAAGTTAGCTTGCAGTCCTTTATAAATATCGCGAATCACATACTCTACGGCAACATCCATATTCGTATTTAATTGATATCGGCCACCCACACCAAAGATAACACCGCTGGAATCAGCTAGGTCAAAGCCGATGCGTCCAATCGCCTTGATTTTATCTTTGATTTTGTAGTCGAAGACGGCGGTTGACCAGAGTCCATCAGAGCTAATGTCGCAAATTGAGCCAAATAATCCTGTGTTGCAAGCCTTAAATTTAAAATTACCGGAAGTCGCATAACCCGCTTCTACGGATAGGCCGATTTTTTCGTCGATAGGAACCAGGTCAGTGATATCGTAGCCGGCAAATCCTTGAAAGCCAATCGCGCTATCAAAACCAGAGCCATCAAGGCTATTAGACGCAAGCCCACCACCGACGTAAGCCTTAGAGGTGTCAAACTCCGCCAGTGTATTGGAACTAAAAACCAATGCCACGATGGCAGCAAAACCCATTACTAATCTCATTCATCTTCTCCAAATTATTATTAAACTGTCTTACCAATTACATGTGCAACATGTTTGCTACTAAATACGGCCTTTTGCTTCTTGTAAAAGCGCAGGCAATCCAGCATGAAAACGCTATTTTTTTTGCACTATTGTAGCATCTTAAATATTAAAAGCCCAAATCGTTATAGGGTTTTTCGAGTATGCTGGTTAATCCCCCGTAGCGCTTAAAAAATCAAGGCTACGGGGAATTAATTAACCGCAGTTGCGAACGGTATCTACTACACAGCTTGACTAAAAATGTTTTATTCTTTAGTGAATTGCGCATCAAAATCCAAGGTAATAGATCTTTTGCTGGCCGAACTCATATCATTTACTGCATCCGATTTGCCCAAGGTTAGCTTCCCATTGTCTATGCGGAAAATATTAAATAATGCATTATTTACAATTTCTTCGCCTTCTTTGAGCGTGGTAATATCAATTTCCGTGGCTTCGAGTCCGGAGCTAGTGGTCACCAAATTCCCGATGGTAAAACGACCCGAACGGACAAAAGAAGTGTTCACAACATTAGCGCAAGAGGAGTCGCTGTAATTCACTTTTACGGTTTCGAATGTGTTACCCGAAAAAGTGGTTTTACCATTAACGTATTCGCCTGTGTCAGCAACTTCGCATTGACTTGTCCAACTCCCTTTTAAGGCTTCGGCTCCGGCCACTTGTTGGGGGGTATTGGTCTGTGCTTGTGGCGTAAAATAATTGACGACAACATTGGTGTTTTCTTCAGGAATCGCATCGCCATGGAATAATATAGAATTTGATGCGACGGAATAAGACCAACCATTAATGGTCGAAGCTTCGATGATGATTCCATCTACCTTTACTTCGATCGTGCTGCTTAGCGGAGGTTTAGTCAGCGCATACCAACTAGAGGCTCCTCCAGCCGCTTGCGCGATATTATTCATTATTTCGGGAAAGAGTGTCGTATTATCGATATCCGCAGTAAACCCATTCGTGTTGTCCGCTAAATCATCATATTGCCCACGCAGGCGGCTGTTTTCATTGATGATGGCATATACGGTATAGCCTCTCGATAAAAATAAATTACTGGCGGGGTTAAAATTTCCTACTCGATAGGAATTAGGTTCATCGCTTAGGTAAATAACGGAAAGCCTGGAATCATTACGCGGATAACCGGCTAAGGTCACCGAGCCATCTGTGGTGTCACCTTCTGCCATTGATTGCAGTGCGATTTCAGAAAAATAAATTCCAGACTCCAGGCCACTACCACTTGTACCTGGTATTACATCTATCTTAAACTGAGTCGCATCGGCGGTGAATCCCGTTCCTCTCAAGGTACTGTTATCCGTGGTTATTACACCGGCTTGATAATCAAGCCCCGATGAATCCATGGCAGCGATAAAAGCATTCGCGGCATCGCTTAATGCCTGTTGTTCACTACCCATGCTCCCCGAGTTGTCGACGACAAATAAGAAGTCTGCGTTACCACCGCCTGCTTGGCCAGAAAATTCGTCAGTGATCCTTTTGAGTGTAGTTCCTTTTGACAATATATTACCGGTATCCGTAATCTGATTGACGATAGACGCATAGGTCTTCCCCAATTCGGATGGCATCACGGTTAGGCTTAAGACGATATCGTTTTTAGTATTAAATACGATACCGATATTTATCGTGTAGTTAAGTATAAAAGGCTCTTCAATTAATGCATCCGATAATTGCTGTTCAGTGATGTCGGTGAAAAGTGCCGAAATCATTGCATTTAGAAAGTCTGTTGCATGTTGCTGGGTGGCTAAGGTAACTTCTAATTGCGCATTAATGGCATCTTTTTTCTGCAAGTCTATTTGTCGCTTAGAGAAAGCAGAAGAAGATAGCAATGGTTGAATCATATTATGTAACGAGGTCAGCATTTCTTCAGCGGAGGTTTCGTTAGCAAATGCCGTCGCTTGGATAACAATACCCGCGACATCGCGTGCGCTCGTTGTGAGGGTTTGTCCATCCGATCCACGCGAAGCAATTTTTTGCGATGGTTTTTGTCGGGTGCTCGTTATGCCGTCAAAAACATACATACCATCCATTTCCAGAGGTAAAGATTTAGTTTCAATCCCGGTGGGCAAATACATATCGTAGTTTGTAGTGCTGAATTGGGGAGTGGGGCTAATATCCGGGCCAGTTTCACCTCCGCCGCAGGCGGACAATAATAGGGTAAATCCTGAAAATAGTCCGGCTAAGCTTGCGCTACGCAAATATTTCATCTTGATTTTTCTCCGATTGCTTATTATTCAATATATTATTTAATGGCGCGTTGGGGGAGAAAAATCACGCCTAGGGAACTTCTGATTAAGTCATCTAGTGAGCGTAATTGTCTCCACGGAACATGATTTTTAATTTTCTACGATCTCAAAAAAATCGGCTTCAAAATCAAAAGTGGAAATATTTTTTTCTATTGTTGTCTCTCCCTGCGCAGTTGTAATTTTTAAATCATAGGTTCGATTAGCATTGAAAGTAACCGCAACCTGTCCATTTCCTTTAAAAACTATTTCACCTTCGAAGGGTATTTGATTAAATCGATTAATTTTTACACCACTAGGCGTTGAAATGTCTAAATAACCTATTTCGCTTTGATATATTCTTCCTGAGTACTCAGCAATTATCGAATTGCTGGTATCAGCTTTGGTCATCATTCTAAAGTTTTCAAGTTTGAGTGATGTTGTTATTCCGTCCTCAGTTTCATCGATGACGACAGAAACGGTTGTATCAGATGAATACTCATCTTCTTGATCGGCATCCGTATAGAATTTTGCGCTCATGATCCCATTGAGCATTGTAGAGGTATTTCCTGTGCGAACTTCAAAATCAAAAATCGATGCACTTGTTTCGCGCGAATTTATGGTGAGTTGAACGACTATTTTTCCATTGGATATTTCGGTTTGACCAAAATAATTTTGACAATATTCGGTAAACACCGTTTCGATTTCAATGTTTGCTTTTTCTAATTCAACGAGTGCTTGAAGACGTGCAACGGGGTCTTCAGAGTCAAAGTTAGGAAAGCCTGACGTGGTGATGACAGATTCTCCTCCACATGATCCGCGTGTTGTAACTATTCCATTTAAGCTTGTATCAGATTCGGGTTCTGCAGCAAGACCGTGTTCAGCGCCCCTTAGTGAGCGCAATTTGCGCATCATTCGGTTTACGGGTTTTAGCGCAATATCGAGATCTGTATCCGTATTGTCTGCGATGTTGCTATTGCTCATCGAAACATTTGAGGTAGATTCGATGACCAAATCTTTGGCATTATTTTCGGTAACTGTCGCGGGTGATTCAAGTCCTGCATAAGAAAGAACAGGGCCAGCTGTATTTTCACCACCTCCACATCCAGTAGCGAGTAAAAGTATTGTTATAATGATCATCGTTTTGTAATGCATACATCATCTCCTTTCGGTGTTAATTATAAGATTTTATTTTTTTTCTTCATTATCTTGTTTTAAAAAAAATTCCTACGCCTACCCGTTCTATTTTTTTATTTCTACCGCATTGATCTGTGCCCATTCATCTAACAAGGCAGCATGGGTGGTAGCATTCTCCCTGTAACGCGAAACCGGTGTTTCAACGCTCGTTTGGGTATTTCGACAAACGCAGAATGTGAAATGTCGCAGCGCAACAGGATTCGGTCCAATGGGTCTAAAATTCGGCGTTATTGCCCGAATAATATCTATTTTTTTCTCTAAATTTATTGGGACTTTAGACCCAATAAGTGTGTATGTCAATTATTTTAGGATGAATATGCCAAAAAATTATCTAACAGGGTTTGTATATTCGGCACGTAAAACCCAAAAAAATCATCAAGTTATTGAATGAAGCTTCTGCCAACTTACTTTTGCTTCATTAAATAACAAATGTGTTAACAGATCGTACACAGAATGCATAAATTTTTAATAGAACAAGACAGAAACCGACCGTAAAATGTGGATAGCTTGCTTTCTGTCGTAAATGGTTTTGTCCTTACATTCCACTTTCTACAGAATATAAGGGTGTTTTCTATGGCCATTTAATTTCCCTGGCAAGCTTTGTTTCTTTGATGACTTCTCGGTCATGGTGCGTACTGTTTTGAGGCATTATATTCCAATTCGCGCTTTTTTGGTGCGTAGTTTCGATGAATTTTTTGGTGTTAATAGGCTACAGGCCGCGATAACTCAGACTCTTGGATTTATGTGATAAATGGCATGCTCATCGCAGAATGCAGTATTACTAATTATATTAATAGTAATACTACGGAGTAAGGCATGAAAATATCATTGGTTTACAAACTCATATTACCCATCACGATTCTGCTTTCCGGCTTGTTTTCTAACGTTTCTGCGGCCCCACTAAAAATTGGATACAGCGATTGGCCGGGTTGGGTTGCTTGGGAAGTGGGGATAGAAAAAGACTGGTTTAAAGAGGAGGGTGTCGAAGTACAGTTCGAGTGGTTTGACTATGTGGCATCAATGGATGCGTTTGCCGCTGGACAACTCGATGCCGTTAGTATGACAAACGGCGATACCTTGGTTACCGGAGCAACCGGTGCGAGAAGTGTGATGTTTTTACTGAATGATTATAGCAATGGCAATGATATGCTAATTGCGCAGCCAGGTATTACCTCAGTAAAGCAGTTAAAAGGTAAAAAAATAGGGGTTGAAATTGGCTTTGTCGGACATCTTTTGTTACTCAACGCTTTGGAGAAAAATGGGCTGTCTGAAAAAGATGTCGAACTGATTAACGTGCCCACCAATGAAACGCCACAAGTCCTAGCGTCTGGCCAAGTGGATGCAATCGTCGCATGGCAACCCAATTCGGGCATGGCATTAAAGATGGTGCCAGGTTCTACTGCGATTTATACCAGTGCTGATGAACCAGGACTCATTTATGATTTTTTGGCAGCATCTCCGCAAAGTCTCGCTACGCGTAAAGCCGAATGGAAAAAAGTCATGAAGGTGTGGTATCGCATTGTCGACTATTTGCATGACCCAAAAACCCGTAGCGCTGCGATAAAAATTATGGCTTCACGGGTTGGTTTGCAAGCATCTGAATACGAAAGCTTTATTAAGGGTACAAAAATATTGAGCTTACAAGAAGCAAAACATCATTTTACAAAATCTAATGGTTTTGCTTCGGTTTATGGATCGACAAAAATAGCCGATGATTTTAATGTTGCGAATAAAGTTTATAAAAAACCGCAGGATTTAGATGCCTATATTGATGCTTCGATGACGCTGGATATGTAAAGGCATTTCCCAAGAAGTTTGATGCAATAACTCTGCAATACAATAAAACAGAGTTATTGCAACATATCAGCAAAAATAATACTGAGCATTGATAATATGAGTGTAGTTGCTAATCTCTTTTCCGTTCGCAAAAAATTGAACTCAAGACAAAAATGGATGGTAACGATAATGAGCTTTTTAACGCCATTATTGTTATGGAGTTTACTCAGCTATGTTCCGTTTATTTGGCATCCTAAAGTAGAAATTACTGCCGTGGGTGATGTGAGCTACTTTACCACGGGTATGTTGGTGGATCGTGAACTCTTTGCGCAAGAGGTGGAACGAAACTCTGAAGCAAACAAAGTGCTGCCCGAAGGTAATCCGGCTAATCCCATTTATTTACCCGCGCCGCATGAAGTCATGGTGGCCTTGTATACCGCATTTACCACCGAACCGCAAAGGCGTAACGAATTATGGTTACATGAAAGTCTTTGGAGTAGTATCCAGGTTATATTTTGGGGTTTCTTTTTATCATCACTGATCGGTGTTCCGCTGGGTATTTTGTGTGGCACTTATGATGTTTTTTCAAGATTTTTTGAACCCTTTGTCGAATTTTTTCGTTATCTCCCAGCGCCTGCGTTTGGTGCCTTAGCGGTGGCGATTTTGGGCATCCATGAAGCGCCCAAAATAGCGATTATTTTTATTGGAACTTTTTTTCAACAAGTGCTGATTGTTTCCAATACCACTAGAAAGCTAGATCCCGCTTTATTAGAAGCGGCGATGACGCTGGGAGCCAGGCGTTTATCACTGCTCTTTAGAATTGTTATTCCGGGTATTGTCACTGATCTGTATCGAGACCTGCGTATTCTTTTGGGTTGGGCCTGGACTTATCTCATTGTGGCCGAACTAATAGGCACAAGTTCTGGTATTACTTGGTTTATCACGCAACAAGCACGTTATAAAAACTTTGATAATGTGTATGCTGCCATTTTGATTATTGGCGTTATCGGCTTCTTTACAGATCTGTTGTTAGCGGGTTTAGGGCGACGCATTTTCCCGTGGCAACGCGGTGTGCGCAAGGCCTAAAAAATGTCAGGGATACGGACACAATAGGACATTAATTGACAGCGACATACTATGCATAATATAGAACTACCGAGTTATCGAGAGCAATCAGTGGACGTCGCTGATCGGTTTGCGCGTTTGCAGCAACGCCCCGTCATCCTCGAAGTTGAACAGTTGAGCAAAAGTTTCGCGTCGGCGAATGGCCAGATTGCGGCGCTGAGTGATATTAGTTTCAAGACCTTTAGGCGTGAATTTGTGTGCGTGATTGGGCCTTCAGGATGTGGCAAATCCACCTTGATTAGAATTTTAGCCGGATTAGAATCACCGAGTTCAGGCAAAGTATTGCTGGAAGGTCATGAAGTGACCGGGCCGGGACAGGAAAGAGGTATGGTGTTTCAGGGATATACCTTATTTCCCTGGCTGACCGTAAAACGCAATATTATGTTTGGCTTGGAAATGGCTGGTAAGGGAAAACATCCTGCGGCAGAAGAAGCCAAGCAGTGGATTGACTTAATTGGCCTCAATAAGTTTGCAAACAGTTATCCGCATGAATTATCAGGAGGCATGAAGCAACGGGTTGCGATCGCTCGAGCTTTAGCAAATCAACCGCGAATTTTGTTAATGGATGAGCCTTTTGGTGCATTAGATGCGCAAACACGCGCAAGAATGCAAAATCATTTACATGAAATATGGAAAAATGTAGACATTACCATTGTATTTATTACGCATGACCTTGATGAGGCGATATATCTCGCGGATCGAATTCTGGTATTAAAAGCACATCCGGGAGAAGTACAGGAGTTCATCGAAGTTCCCGTGCCGCAACCCAGAAAACCGGCGGATATATTAAGCCCAGCGTTTCTTGCTACCAAGAAAAGACTCGAAGAATTAATCCATCCGCAGCAACAAGAGGGTGTAGATGATCATTTGAATATGGTACGTATGGTTAGGGTTGACGATGAAGTCAATAGCGTTTTTTAAATAGGAGTTTAATCATGGCTATGGAGCAAAAAAATGCGGTTAGTCGCATTAGCATGTCTTTACCCCAACATTTATTGCAACAGCTCGATGTAATGATTGCGGAACAAGGTTTTGACAGTCGTTCCAGTGCAATTGCGAGCATGATCCAACAGCAATTAACAGAACACCAATGTGAATATGGAAACGAAATTATGGCGGGTACGATTAATCTCGTTTATGAGCATTCCACACCAGGTTTGCAAAAACAGCTCGCAGATTTGCAACATGAATATACCGATGAGGTGATCAGTTCCTTGCATGTGAACTTAGTCCATTCACAGACTATGGAGGTTATTTTAGTCCAGGGGCCAGCTGAATTGCTCAAGAAAATAGCCAATAAAATGATGACTTGCCGTGGGGTAATGAGTGGGCGCTTGCAGATGTCAACGGCTATTTTGCCGCCTGTGCATCCATTACCTGAAGTAATGGATGATAGTAATTCAAGGCTTGCTACAGGAGTGAGCGCGTGATGGTTACAAAATTATCGAGTGATAAAAAATTGATTGTTGAGGAACAGCTAGCAGGAGCATGTCATTGGTCTTTGTATATATCGAGAGGGACGGTGCTGCGCTTAATCGACGAACTCGGTGGTGCCAATGTGGGTATGTTATTTTTTAATCCTTTGAATTTATTAGAGCGCTACAACGCGCCGGATACCCTAAAATGTCAACATACCTTCAAGCTGAGCAAAGGCCATTGTTTGTATTCCGATATGGGGCGTATTTTTTGTTCTATTATTGAAGATACAGTGGGCTGGCATGAGACAGTCTGTGGCAATACGAACAAAAAAATAGTAAAAAATAAATGGGGGGAGAAAACCTACCAAGAGCATAGAAATGATTGGCATCAGAATGGTTATGACAGTTTTTTGGTGGAGCTTGCAAAATATGGCTTAGGCAAAAAAGATATGGCAGCGAATCTGAATTTTTTTAGTAAAGTAGAAGTGGATAATCGCGGCGATTTACACTTTGTAGCACAGAATAGTAAACCCGGAGACTTTATTGATCTGCGTTTTGAGATGGATACTTTAGTGGTCATGCATACGTGTCCTCATCCATTAAATCCTGATAAAAATTTTCCACGCCGACCAATTATTTATCAAATAAGCAAAGCTGACGAGCTTAAATCAGATGATTTTTGCATGAATTTCAGAGAGGAAAATATGCGAGGATTTGAGAATAATCGAGTTTTTAACGCGAGTGTGAGACAGCAAAATGATTAAAGAAAGCGTGTTACAAATTCCTGATGCTCATTTTTCTGCAACGGTATTAGCGGGCGATTATTTTATAAAAGTTATAAAAAAAAACCAGGTGATCAGAATACTGGATCTCGAGGGAAACCAAGCAGCGGATACCTTATTTTATAACGCACACCATCCCGCAGAGCGGTATAGTTCAATGGATACCATCCGTGAACAGGGTAATATCTATTTAACGACAGGTAGCCGATTAATATCTAACGAGTGCAATGCTTTACTGGAAATTGTGGCAGATACTTGTGGCCGGCATGACACGCTAGGAGGGGCTTGTGCAACGGAAAGCAATACGGTGCGTTATGCGCGAGAAAAAAAATGCATGCACGCGTGTCGCGATAGCTGGATGTTGGCCGTCGCTGAAAACCCAGAGTTCGGATTGAGTAAACGTGATATTACCCATAACATTAATTTTTTTATGAATGTTCCAGTTAATCCACAAGGTGATTTGATATTTGAAGACGGTATCTCTGCACCCGGAAAATATGTGGAGTTAAAAGCACTCATGGATATTATAGTGCTGATTTCTAATTGCCCACAGTTGAACAACCCCTGCAACGGGTATAATCCAACACCGATTCAAGTGTTGCTGTGGAATAATAAGGCCTAAATCTATAACGCCACGGGTATAGCTATCGGGACGACCCGATCGCTTCGTTAATCCAGATGGGACGACTCATCAAGATCCATTAATAATAAATGGGTCAACGAATCCGTTGACAATTCATGGAGAAATTTTCTTGTTTAAGAAAGTACTCATCGCAAATCGAGGAGCGATAGCAACTCGTATTATTCGCAGCCTGGACAAGCTCGGCGTGCATTCGATTGCTGTTTACAATAGCGTAGATGCGCATTCATTACATGTTTTACAAGCCAGTGAAGCGCTGTCTCTGGGCAGTGGCAATGCCACAGATACTTATCTTAACCAAGATAAGCTCTTTGCCATCATCGCGCAAACAGGCGCGGATGCGGTACACCCCGGATATGGGTTTTTGAGCGAAAACGCAGATTTTGTAAAACGTTGCGAGCAGCACGGGGTGGTGTTTATCGGCCCCACCGTAGCGCAAATAAAGGCATTTGGCCTCAAACATACCGCACGTGATCTTGCACGCCGTCAACAGGTTCCGCTGTTACCGGGAACCGAGTTACTCGATAGCTTGGAGCAGGCTTTATTGGAAGCTGAGTCGATTGGCTATCCGGTTATGCTGAAAAGTACGGCCGGTGGTGGCGGTATTGGTATGCAGTTGTGTTGGAATGCAAAAGATTTAACTGACTGTTATGTTTCGGTACGCCAGTTGAGTGAGAGCAATTTTTCCAATAGCGGTGTTTTTATCGAAAAATATATCGAGTATGCACGGCATATTGAGGTGCAGATATTTGGTGATGGAAAAGGTGATGCTATCGCCATCGGTGAGCGTGATTGCTCGAGCCAACGGCGTCATCAAAAAGTGATCGAGGAGACTCCGGCGCCGAATATTACTAATGTGACTCGCTCAGCCTTGCACGCAACCGCAATACGCCTGGTTAAATCGATTGATTATAAAAATGCGGGCACCGTAGAATTTATCTATGATCAAATAAGCAACCAGTTTTATTTTCTTGAAGTCAATACACGTTTGCAAGTAGAGCATGGTGTTACCGAAGAAGTATATGGCATTGATCTCGTCGAGTGGATGGTGAAATTAGCGGCTGAAGAACTGTCTCCTTTAACTGGCTTGAGTCGCAAAATTAGGCCCGACGGAGTAGCAATGCAAGCACGTATTTACGCAGAAAATCCGCATAAAAACTTTCAACCGTCAGCAGGACTCTTAAGTCAGGTAGAGTTTCCGCATAAACCCGACCTACGGATTGATCATTGGATAGCGGCAGGCATCGAGGTTTCTGCATTTTTTGATCCTCTGCTGGCAAAAATTATTGTCAAACAGAAAACCCGAGAAAAGGCGAGATTAACACTACAAGCCGCTTTGCGTGAAACGCATATCTATGGAGTAGAAACCAATATTGATTATGTCATCAGCATATTAAGTCATGACCTATTCGTTAAAGGAACCATCTTTACCCGTTTTTTAAATAATTTTGCTTACCATCCCAATAGCATTGACATCATTTCTGCGGGTACCATGACGACTATTCAAGATTACCCAGGGCGTAGAGGTTATTGGAATGTTGGGGTTCCACCTTCCGGGCCATTCGATGCATACGCTTTTCGACTCGGTAATCGGTTATTAAATAACGATGTCCATGCTGCAGGTTTTGAAATTACCTTAAACGGGCCGCGTTTAAAGTTTAATTGCAATACTTTATTTGTATTAACCGGCGCAGAAATGCAGGTTAAGCTCGATAATGCAAAGGTGAATTTTTGGCAGACCTATGAGGCTTATAAAGGACAAGTTTTAAACATAGAAAGTCTAAGAGCATCGGGTAGTCGAGCATATTTGTTGATTAAGGGAGGGGTTCAATGTCCCGATTATTTAGGCTCTAAATCAACGTTTACCCTCGGGCAATTTGGTGGGCATAGTGGTCGCGCACTGTGTGCGGGAGATGTGCTACATATTAAACCTAATCATACCATCCATAAAACGCAGACGCTGGCCAAAAGTTTATGTCCTGGATATCAGGATACATGGGATTTACACGTTATTTATGGCCCACATGGCGCGCCCGATTTTTTTACACCAGAAGATATCGAGTCATTTTTTAGCAGTACATGGGAAGTGCATTATAACTCGAGTCGCACCGGAGTTCGTCTAATTGGGCCAAAACCAACGTGGGCGCGGCGTGATGGTGGCGAAGCCGGTATGCATCCATCGAATATTCATGACAACGCCTATGCTATTGGTGCGATTGATTTTACCGGAGATATGCCGGTGATACTCGGGCCTGATGGGCCGTCCTTAGGCGGTTTTGTCTGTCCGGCCACGGTGATTACCGCCGATCTTTGGAAGCTAGGGCAGCTCAAGGCCGGGAATAAAGTTCGATTTATTTGCGTAAGCCACGATGCAGCGGTGGAATTGGAGCGGTTACAACATCAATCCATTGCAGAATTAGATCTTAGGGAAAAAGTCATTAAGCCTGTACGGCCTGATTCAGCGATTATCGAAATAATTGATGCAGCAATAAATGGCGTGCAAGTGGTATATCGAGCATCTGGTGATAAGTATTTGCTGATTGAGTATGGCGAAGCCGTATTAGATATCGCATTGCGCTTTAGAGTGCATGCATTAATGCTCTGGCTGCAACAGAATTCGCCGACAGGCATGTTAGAGCTGACACCCGGAATTAGATCCTTGCAAGTTCACTACGATAGCCAAATATTATCACTTCAAGATTTGTTGGCAGTATTAATCCACGCGGAATCTCAGTTAAAAAATATCGAGGACATGGAACTGCCCGCCAGAGTGGTGCATTTACCCTTGAGTTGGGACGATGAAGCGTGTACCCAGGCGATTCAAAAATATATGCAATCTGTGCGCAAAGAGGCACCCTGGTGTCCGAGCAATATCGAATTTATTCGACGTATAAATGGTTTGCATTCAGTGCAACAAGTTAAGGATATTGTATTTAATGCACGTTATTTAGTCATGGGCTTGGGTGATGTTTATCTCGGAGCACCCGTAGCGACCCCGCTTGATCCGCGTCACCGATTAGTCACCACTAAATACAATCCTGCACGCACCTGGACCGCAGAAAACTCAGTGGGTATCGGTGGTTCCTATCTCTGTGTTTATGGCATGGAAGGTCCAGGTGGGTATCAGTTTGTAGGGCGAACCTTGCAGATGTGGAATCGGTATAAAAAAACCAAAGAGTTCGAACAGCCATGGTTATTACGTTTTTTTGATCAATTGTGTTTTTACGAAGTCACAGCCGAAGAACTCAAAGACATTCGCAAAAAATTTCCGCACGGACACTATCCGCTGAAGATTAGTGAAACAACATTTAAGTTGCAAGATTATCTGGAATTTCTTGAGCAACACAAGGAAAGCATTGCTGAGTTTACCAATCAACGAAATACGGCTTTTAATAAAGAGTTACAACATTGGATTGAGTCTGGTCAAATCAACTACGAAATTACAACGGATAATAGTGTAAATATTGATGAAGAAAAAATAATCCCAGCATCTTGTATTGTTATCGAAAGCCCGGTAGCAGGCAGTGTATGGAAGGTGCTTGTCGAACAAGATGAAGAAGTTCATGCGGGTTGTCCCGTAATGATTTTAGAATCCATGAAAATGGAAATTGAAATCGTCGCACCTTCAGCAGGTAGGATTTATGCTATTACCCGCGAGGTAGGTGCGCAAGTCGCTGCGGGTCAGACCTTGATAATAGTGCAAGAGGAAAAATAATGGACATGACGATTAATGGTTTGTTGTCGGCATACCAAGCAAAAAGAACCACACCCGAATTAGTGATCAAGCACGTTTTAGCGGAGTGTGAAAAATACCTGGCGCACAATATATGGATTACTTTGTTGACAAAAGACCAAATACAAATTTATCTTGATTCGTTGAAAAACGAATCACCCGCGACCAAGCCACTTTATGGAATTCCATTTGCGATCAAAGACAATATTGATCTTGCGGGTGTTGCCACCACAGCGGCCTGTCCAGCGTTTGCCTATGTGGCGGAAAAATCAGCCTTCGTTGTTGAGTGTTTAATTCAAGCAGGTGCGATACCGATTGGCAAAACTAATATGGATCAGTTTGCTACGGGTTTGGTGGGTACTCGCTCCCCCGAACCTTGGGGGGCGTGTCACAATGCATTTAATCCAGAATATTTGTCTGGCGGTTCTAGCGCGGGTTCTGCGGTAGCGGTGGCACTTGGACTGGTTACATTCTCGCTGGGCACCGATACTGCTGGATCGGGGCGTGTTCCCGCTGCATTTAATCATATTATTGGTTTGAAACCTTCGCGTGGTTTATTGAGTGCGCGTGGCGTCGTGCCGGCTTGTCGTAGTTTGGATTGCGTTAGTATATTTGCATTGACTACCGATGATGCGCAAGCTGTTTTTAAGCAAGCGGTGGAATATGATGTTGTGGATGATTATGCACGGCCTAATATTTTTGCGAATAATTATCGACACTACGGGCTTGCTGACGGCGACTTTGTGTTTGCGGTGCCAACAGCAAAACAGCTTAATTTTTTCGGTAATACCGAGGCGCAGGTCTTATTCGAAAAAGCCGTCAAAAAAATGCAAGCTATCGGTGGGACAAAAAAAGAAATCGATTTTTCGGTATTCAGTGATGCTGCAAAATTACTCTACCAGGGGCCATGGGTCGCAGAGCGTTATGTAGCTATCGAAAAAATGCTAAGCCAGCAAGCCGATGAATTGCTTCCGGTGATAAAAACGATTATTGGCGGTGCTAAAGATAAAACCGCGATAGATGCATTTAAAGCAGAATATAAATTACAACATTATCGAAAAAAGGCGAATGCTGTTTTTAACACAATCGATTTTCTGCTCACGCCAACTACGGGTACACTTTATACCATCGACGAGTTGGAACGTGATCCGATTCAACTCAATAGCAATCTCGGGTTTTATACTAATTTTATGAATTTATTAGATTGTGCATCGGTCGCTGTTCCTGCAGGGTTTGTTAATAACAAACTGCCTTGGGGCATTAGTCTCGTTGCTCCAGCCATGCAGGATCAAAAGCTATTATCCTATGCAAACCGCTGGCAGCAACATGCGCAATATACCCTGGGTGCCACCGGACAGGCATTGCCGGTAACGCATGCAGCAAAGATAAAATTTGATGATGATGTGGCAATTGTTGTCTGTGGCGCGCATCTTTCGGGGTATCCACTAAACTGGCAATTAACCGAGCGTGGTGCGCGGCTCTTTTCCTGCGTAAAGACCAGTGCAAATTATCGTATGTTTGCCCTCCCCGGAGGGCCACCATACCGCCCCGGCTTAATTCGGGATGAGCAACGGGGTATGCCGATTGAAGTAGAAGTATGGCGTATGCCATCGAGCGAGTTTGGTGATTTTGTTAATAATATTCCCGCGCCATTGGCGATAGGCAAAGTTGAATTAGCTAATGGCCAATGGTTTCCGGGATTTGTTTGTGAAAATTATGCAATTACCGACGCAGATGAAATTTCGAATCTTGGTAGTTGGAGGAATTATCCGGGTGCATTAACTTAACGTTAGGTTGTCGGAAAAAGATAACAGACCGGCTAAAGTAGGGTGGATAAGCGTAGCGCATCCACCTTATATGTCTAAACGATAACCTGGTGGATGCGCTGCGCTTATCCACCCTATATTGCAATATGACAAGCAAGGAAGATAGGTTTATGGGTCTGAAATTTCAGTTGAAGCTTTAGCCGGTGAGCGTTTACAGTTTCACGAGCTGTTTAGCATGGGTAAATAATAACATTGATTTAATGTCGTATTGTGGCCAAAGCAGTTGTGCCGCTTGTGCATAGGTTTGCATTTGGGGTCGGTAGGTTGCGGTTAAATCATGCAGACTGTCTTGCTTGCTAACGGGGTGGGTTTTATAGTCGAGTAAAATGATCTTGCTTTTATTGATGACGACGCGATCTATCACGCCGTGGATGATGGAGCCAGTAATGTTTCCCCTGTTTCCTTGCTGATTTTTTTGTTCATTACGCATCATTATTGGTACTTCGTTTAATGCTTTTTCATAGAGCGTGTCGTCAAATAAAAAATCAAATCGAGCATCGTCAATACACGCAAAGGCTTCATTTATCCATTCGTCAAAAAGTTCAATACGCAATGGGATATTGAGTCGGTTGGCGATATCGGCTCTTAAGTGCTCTTTATTACGTTCACGATTTTTTCCAAATTTCTCGAATATTAGATGAATAGCAATTCCTTTTTGCACGCCGCGTTCAGTGGAACTAATACGAATTTGATGGTTGAAATTAGTTTTTATATCATTGGTTTTTTCAGTTTGTTGGGAGCGAAGAAACGCTGCTTCTGGGCTTAGTAAGCTTGGGTATGTTTCGGGTTTAAGAGATGTCTCTATGTTTGTTGATGGAGCTTGTTCAGAAGGTGTTTTTTCGTCAGTGGCTAAGTCACCGGATTCTATTTTTTGAATTTGTTGGATAGAATGCTCCGCATTTTCATCATCGGTTTTATTCTGATTTTCTGGACTGTTACGCGCATCAAGATTTGGCATTACACTCTGCATTTTTCCATACCATCCTAAATCGCGGGTTTTCGAAGACCTGCAGCCGCTAATGTAAAGATATTGTTTGGCGCGTGTAATGGCGACGTATAATAGATTGGCATCTTCTTTTTTGTCGCGGCCTGCTTTTTTTTCCAGTTGGTATTGGGAAAATGAATCCGCTTGATCTTTTTTAGGGACTAACAGAAAATGTGCGGGGGCAGGACTATTGGGGGGCCAGTCAACCAAGGCCCGATAAGCGGTTTTATCGGTCTTTTTATTCGCGCAATCAGCGATAAATACCACGGGCGATTCCAAACCTTTTGAGGCATGGATGGTCATGATACGCACGGCATTGGATGCCTCTGATTCGCTGGCTTCATCAGGTGCATCGTTAGCACTCTGTGAATATTCAGTAAGTTTGGCCAGGAATCGACTAATGGAAGGATAGCGTCCGCTGTCGGTTTCCAGCGCCAGTGACAGAAATTTTTGCAAATTATTATTGACTCTGTTTTTTAGATGCTTAGGTGAGTTAGCTGTGTAGCGGTTTAAAATATCAGCTTGAAAAAAAATTTGATCAAGTAAATCATGGGTAGGCAACTGCCCATTGAGAATTCTCCAGTGGTTTAACAATTCAATCGCGCGCAGCAGATTCGCTGAGCCAGATTGATGCTCAGAGATGGTCTGCAATTTTTCCCACCAATTTTTTCCGGTTTGTTGTGAGATAAATATTAAATCATCATCGGTACATGAAAAAATGGGTGAGCGGAGTACGCAGGCGAGCGCTAGATTGTCAAACGGAGTGATTAAAATGGTGAGCAAGGATAGCATGTCTTGAATTTCGAGACAGGCTAATAACGTTCCCTTATTGGCGCTCACATAAGGTATGTTTTCTTGTCTTAGTGCGTGTTCATAGTCGTGTAAATTTTTTCGGCTTCTGACCAGTAGCATAATGTCTCGATACGCTATTCTCTGTGCATTATGCGCATGACCAATTAAGGTTTTGTTTTGGATTAAGGTATTGATCGTCTCAGCAATTAGTAATCCTTCACGCAAATATTTATCATCGCTGGCCGATTTTCGTGGTTCATGCAATGGATTACGGAATACGGTCTGATCGACTGGAGTATCTTTTTCTGTAGGTTCGATCAGCGGAAAGAGCGTTATTTTTCCGTATAGGCGCGTATGGTGGGTTGCATGTGCGTGAAACTGGGTAAACAAATTATCATTAACCGCATTTGCAAAAATACGGTTAGTAAAGTCCATGATGGCCTTAGCGGAGCGCCACGATGTGTCCATGGGATAGCTTTTTCCAGCGGCATTATGCAGAGTCCATTCTTTGGCCGTGTCGATTAATCTTGGGTCTGCACGACGGAAACTATAGATAGACTGTTTTTGATCACCGACAATAAAAGTGCTGCGTAGGGTTTCTGTAGCTTGTGTTAACTCGCTCATTATGGGTAATAACAAGCGCCATTGTATAGGATTGGTATCTTGAAATTCGTCGACCAGTAAGTGATCTATGCGTTGGTCCATCTTATACTGAACCCAGTGCGCATTTTCAGCATGATTTAATAGCTCAAATGCTTTCCACTCTAGGTCAGAAAAATCGAGTAGGCGTTGCTCTTGTTTAATTCTTTGGTAGTGTTGAATGAGTGCGTTGCCAACCAGATACCAGTCACTGCTGCGCGCTAGATTTTTTTGCTTTGCGATAGTATCCAAGGTGGTGATGAGGAGATCACACATCATATGATGAATTTCGATAAAACGCGCCTGTTTTATGTCACCCATTTTTTTCTCTTGAGTGACAGATTGCTTGCGGGTTTTCAGGGGCTGGTTTGTCGCCGTTAAAAAAACCGACTTGAGGCGCATTAAGTCATCGATACCATACGGTGATAGTAATACTTGCTCAATGATGTGCGCATATTTAAGATTTGTTTTAATCGGGTGTAATAAGAGTATATCTCTGAATTCCTGAAGTGTGTTTATATTGTTAGCTGAAAAAAAATCAGTAATCGGATTTATTTCCAGATCGACATGTAAGGCTTGCTGGAGTGTTTCAATTGCATAGGTAACGGGTTTTTCTTGGGTGCGCGTAAATGCCCACCAGTCGCTGCGCTGAGAAAGAAATTCATTCAACGCCTGACTTGTATTACTGAGTCCGTCACAAGATCTAAATAGGCGCTCCAGTGCTTTGGCTATAGCAGAATCCGCATTGAGTGTTGCTTCGGTATACAAGGCATCTCTGGCGGTATTTTCCAAGCTACCGGTTTTTTCGACTAATTCGAATCCGGGTGGGACATTGGCTTCCAGCGGAAACTTTTTTAAAATGTCTTGGCAGAATGCATGGAAGGTGCTCGCGCGAACCGGTGTTTCAGCGAATAACAGGGTTTCGTATAAGTTTCTCGCGTTTGCTATAATCTCGTCCGTCACAGGTACGTCAATGGCTTGCAGCTTGCTTTGCAGCGTTTTATCGGAAGCTGTTACATACTCAAATAAACGCTCCGATAAACGTGTCTGCATTTCAGTGGCGGCTTTTCGGGTGAAAGTGATAGCCAGTATGGAGCCAGGCTTAACCCCGGCGAGCAACAAACGTACGATACGCGTCACGAGTAAATAGGTTTTTCCTACCCCCGCAGATGCAGCAACAATGCTGTTCTGGGTGGGTGATGCTGCTTTTAGGTAATCAACATTCATTGACGTGTTTTATATCCTATTTTGTAATACATGAAGGAAGCGCGCTCCCGCCGACTATAACTGATGATAATGAGGCCTTTGTACAAAAAAATGAATTACGCACAAATTTTAAGTAGGTCGCATGAAGATAGATAAGTATACCTATGAACTACCGGATGCCTTAATTGCATCTTACCCCACTGCGAATCGTTCAGATAGCCGTATGCTGACGCTTGATCGGCATAGCGGAGATATTCACCATAAGAATTTCATCGATATTATTACAGCATTGGATCCCGGTGATTTATTGGTCTTTAATAATACACGTGTGATTCCGGCGAGGTTATATGGGCACAAAGAGACCGGGGGTCGGGTAGAGGTCTTAGTGGAGCGCATATTGTCTCGGAACTTGGTGCTGGCACATATTCGGTCTAGCAAATCGCCTAAACCTGGGCGTAAACTCCTATTGGAAGGTGTATTGTCCGCAACGGTTGTTGCTCGCGAAGGTGATTTATTTAAAATTCAATTCGATGAAAGTAGTCAGGATATATTAACAATGCTGGAGCAATACGGACATATTCCATTGCCTCCCTATATTCAACGTGAATCTCAGAGCCAAGACAAGGAACGCTATCAAACGGTTTATGCAAAAACGCCGGGTGCGGTTGCTGCTCCGACGGCGGGCTTGCATTTTGATGCAGCTATTATCGCGAGTCTTGAGCACAAGGGTGTGAATACGGCTTTTGTGACCTTACATGTTGGTGCTGGAACATTTCAGCCGGTCAAGGTGGATAACATCACCGAACACAAAATGCATTCAGAGTGGATCGAGGTACCGGAGCACGTGTGTCAGGCCATTCAGCGAACACGTACAGAAGGTGGTCGGGTCATCGCTGTGGGCACAACCGTTGTGCGTTGTTTAGAAACCGCCTCACAAACTGGTGATTTAATCCCGTATTCCGGTGAAACGAGTATTTTTATTTATCCAGGTTATGATTTTAAAAGTGTGGATGGCTTGATAACAAATTTCCATTTACCCCGGTCGACTTTGTTAATGTTGGTGAGTGCTTTTGCAGGTATTGAGAATGTTTTACATGCGTATCAGGTCGCAGTGGAAAAAAAATATCGATTTTTTAGCTACGGTGATGTGATGTTGATTTTGTAATATTAGAGGTTTCCATTTGCGTATAGTAGGGCAAAGATTTTTTTGAGTCTTCATACAAAAGTGAATCCTCGGGTATTGAATTCGATATTTTCATTTTATCTCTTCATCTCTTCATCCCAGGAAGCATAACTCCATGCCCTCCTCAGTACGTGCTCTCGTCAATTATGGCTTAAATGCGCTTGCTAGCCGGTTAAATTGGATTGCCTCCGAAATTTCTTTGGAGAATTTATCGGAGCTTAGCTTAGCTAATAATGCAAACGCTGCTTGATAACTCACAGGCCCACCATTAGAGGTAATAACCTTGTCATCAATGACTACATTGGTGTCGTATTGAACCTTAATCTTTGGGTAAGCCTTAGCGAGTCCTTTTTCTCCACCGGCCCATGTTGTCGCTTTTTTACCATCAAGAACACCTGCTTCACCGAGTAAAAAAGCACCTGAGCAATTACTTGCCATCCAAGATGCCTGCTGACTTTGCTGTTCAATGAATTCTATAAGTTCTTTATTCTTTAAGAAACCTTTCATCTCATAGGCACTTGGTATAATCAATACATCAAGCTTCAGATTATCATAGATTGTTTTATCTGCGATAATTTTAAGTCCTTCTTCGGATAATATTTCTTTTTTCTTGGTTGCAGAAATCACTAACATTTCGTAGGATGAAAACCAAGATTTTTTTGTAGCAGCGCCAAAAACCTCAATGGGGGCAGTGACATCACTCGTTAAAAAACCATCAAAAACAAGGATTCCAATTTTTGAAGAGGCGGCATATGCCGAGGTATTGATAAAGAGTAGTATTCCCGCAATGACTAATAAATTCTTAAGTTTATTCATTCTATTCTCCAGTTTAAAGTTGCTACACTTATTTTTTTGGGCTACAACGCTAATTTAAAATGAGTGTTAACAGACTCTAGTAAATTTTCTTTTCAATATCATGATCCCGTTTTTTATGGTTTAAAAAACGCGACAAATATCCTTGCCTTTTTCCAATCTGCTCTAATGTGAGTATTTTTAAATCAGCAGAGTAGGCTGTTTTAACTGCCTCTAGTTCAAGTAAGTGGTTTTTCCATTCAAGCATTTTTGGATGTCGTTCACTAAAAAATATTATCGGGCTTAGCTCATTTATGCTATTTAGATAATGAAACAATGGGGCAAAACTGAGGTCAATCAACGCGCATTCAGTCCCATTAAAATAGGGCCTTTGAGTTAGACTATTTTCAATTTGATCGAATTTGTTAAGCAAATCATTTTTGATATCATCGAATTCTTGTTTGGTTTTTTTTGTTGTTAGGTAGAAGGAGTCCCACAAACAAGAATTTCCAAACTCAATCCAGCTTCTGTTTTTTGCACGCAAAATCAAATTCTCAGGATGAATCTGACGTGGATAAGCTTCATCGAGATATTCACAAATAACAGAAGACTCAAAAATGACCTGTTCATCTACCAGTAATAAGGGTACTTTTTTTAGCGGCGATATTTGCATAAACCACTCAGGTGGCTGTGCTAAATCTATGTTTTCAGTTACATAATCGATTCCCTTAAAGTTTAATAATATTTCGGCTTTTTTTACAAAAGGACATAATTTAAAACTGACTAATTTCAATTTCATTGTGGCAATTGCTCTAAGTTTTAACAGGGCGTACTGTCATGTTCAGTGACTATAACAATCACTTTATAGGATGAACACCAATATTGTTTTGTAGCGGTATAAAAAATTTCAATCGCTGCGGGTATATAACAACATACCTTAAATTTCATAAGTATGTGAAACATGAATCACGCGTTGTCTATTTGTCACGAGTACATCTTCTTATCATTATTCATTCCATTGACATAATAAACATTAACCGGAGCCGCATCCAGAGATGAACAATAATTGCCGGGAGACACACCTTTGGCATTTACTACTGGTACCATAAGACAATAAATAAAACCGAAAATATAAGATATTCTTAAATTTATTATACCATTGTCCGTTAACTAATCTTTGCGCCAGAATTATATAAGAAAGCCTCCAAATACATCGACTTTCGCCCATCTTCATCTTGCAATACTAAAAACCTAATAGTGCTGTTAAAAGGCTTATAAAACCCCCATGGTTTTTTCAAAAAACTATCAACCACTTCATATTTCATTTCTTTTTTTATCCCATCTGGATGCGTAACCAAACATTCTTTATATAATTGAAGAAACTCTTCTTCTATAAGAAAAAATAACGACTTTTCCAATTCTGAATAATTCTTGTTATCACACTTTACATAATACATTTCAGCTTCAAATGTGACTACTTTGCCTCGCATATAAAGCTTATCTGTTTCACGCTCTATTTCATAACCGCCACAACCAGCTAAAAACACCACACTAAATGCGAACAACATCAATTTAATTCGCTGAGCTAACACGACGTATCACTATATGGAGCTACCTGCCCCCCTAACAAGCCATTTTCTGCTATGTAAGCCAACGTCCGATCTTTTGTATTTAGAAACCGCGCTTTAACATTTAATATTCTATGCCTTGCTTCACTAAGACAAGTGGTTTCCTTAGATAGAAATACTGAGTTTAAGCGCGCCTTATCTGCTGAACTCGCTTGTATAAGTATTTTATTCATCACTCTTGCATATTTATACAACCAACTGCGAGTTATATTATCCTCAGCATAAGTAGATGCAATATATCTTTCAATATCATCCCTCACTCCATCATTGTCCGCGTCTATTCTTTCCAATGTTAACTTTCCATTCTCATCTGGATCATTTGGAATATCTTCAGAAAAAACAGGTATAATTATTGTTATGTCACTAACTTGAATGGGTACATAGTAAAAAGGTTTTGTATTACTTGGCTCTACCTCTGAGTATCCTCCCGCAGCACTAGAATTTGGACTGACTAATGCCTTAGTAGCACTAACAATAGAGCCATAAATCATAGTAATTAACAATATCAATCCAATAGTGATTTTTTTAATATTAATCTGAACTCATGTTTATTAACATAATCGGAATTATATTTCGCGGACTTAAGTAAACCAATTTGTTTTATATTTGTATGAAAAATAAATTTTAAAACATGTACGCCGGATTGCCTGGATGAATTTTTCTACAGGCTCTTTATGACGTGATTGAGCAACGTAAAAAAAGGAAAACTGAATTTTATGAAACTCCATATTTTGCAAATACTTCTGCTTCTGTCATATCGGTGGTTTTATTGGCGAAACTGTAAAATGAAGGTTTTTTATCAATAAATACTTGATGATAAAAAACAAACATCTCTTGGTTATCAAACAGCCCTACTGACATTAGATACTGCTTGCTTTTTTTCAAGCGATAAAATAGATGAGTTCCGCATTTGCTGCAAAAACCACGTTCTGCCCATGCAGAAGAATTAAAAATCGATAAGTTTTCTTCGCCTGTAAATGAAACATCTATTCCACAATCTGCAACCATGAATGGGCCGCCACTCCAGTTTCTACACATACCGCAATGGCAGGTGCCAATATTTTTATTAATTTTTATTGCTGAAATATGAATTGCGCCACAGAGACAGCTTCCTTTTCCTGTAAACTCATCTGTCATGTTGTACTCCTATCATTGGTCATGTGCTGAGATCACATAATACCATGCTTGATGGCTGCTTAAAGTAGTGATTATATTGTGCCACCAAGAAGTACAGGGGACGCTTTGTGCTCATATTGTTTCCATTTCACTATCTAACTTAATCAGAGGCTCCCTTCGTCTCAATCGTTACGGGTATTTCGTCGTGAAGAAAAAAATTGATTCATGGCTGCAGCCATGTAGTCGAAATCAGGGTTATAAGTGAGCCTGCGTATTGGTTCTGTTTTTGAAATGCTTTTTTCCCCTAGTTTGTAGTCATTTTTATCATTGGACATGCATTTTTTATATTGACGATTATTTTTTTCTAAATAGTGATAACAACTTTTGTAGTTTTGTTTTTCGCCATAGTGCTTGTTTGCAGGAGCAACTGGGATTGCTGTATGTGAAAAGCTCAATATGTTTTTATCTATATCATTACTCCTTCTAACACATACTTTATTGATGCATTGTTGGTTATTTATTCCGCTTTTATAGACTAGCATTTTACTATACTTATCAGCACGGTTATTAAAAAATTTCTTTGTTTTTTCTGAATCGATGGTGTCGTCGTCATCGCTAATGACGACGAATAGAGGAGCTGGTATTTTTTGTTTTTTATCGAGACTTATTTTTTTTGTCAGTAGATGAATTTGATCGGCTGCATTTTTGGGGAATGATTCATATTTTGCGAAATCTTCATCATCCATAATATCAAACCATGCCGTTTTAGGTAATGCCCAGCTAACCACTTTATGCCAGTTTGCCAGAAAACCACCCACAGGTTTAATTCTAATAGCAGGTGAAAAAAGTATTAATCCTTTTAAATTAAAACCACTGTTTTTGTCATGTATGTTATCTGCGTAACTAAGTGCTGTTGCGCCACCGGTTGAAAATGCTGCAATAAATAGATTTTTAACCGCGGACTTTGGAAAGCTATTAATTCCATAGTGAGTCGCATCAATCCATTCATTGTGATGCACATTGAGTAAATCTCCAGGAACTGTCCCGTGTCCAGGTAATATAATCGATCTTGCTAAGGTGCAGGGATTTTGTTTAATCAGCGAATGAGCAATGTCGCGCATTAGGTAAGGTGTGTCCGTCAAGCCGTGAATTAAAAGTACGCCAACTCGATTAGCATTTTTACACTTTTCATAATTCACGCTTGTCATCTGAAACGGCGCAATATTATCAAGCTCTTGTTCCGTTCGATTTAATAGATTGTGTTTTTTCAGGATTTTTTTGTGGTATGCAATGTATTCATCAAAGCTTTGATTCTTACTATAATCAAAGGGTTTAACGGCTGTAGGCATATGTCTTATCGTTAATTCTCGGGGTCCACCAGCACAGCCAGCCAGTATAACAATACAAAGTAAGATTAAAATAGACTCTTTTATGTTCATTTTTATTTTATCCATTGTTGCGAGATATTTCGAGAGTGTAGTTTACGGCAATGTATTCTCATTGTGTCACTTGTATTAGGGTCACTGGGTAATTTGACAAAATTCAATATTTACCTAGTATGAACAATGTACTAACGTGATCACAGATCTTTAGTCGATAATTGTTTATCGTGTAGTTGTAGCATAGGTCTCCATCTAAGAACAAATATAGAATAATAATGATAATAAAACCTACCACAAGACATAATTTCTACCACAAGACAAAACTTTAATTTTATAGGTGTTGTTTTAAGCTTTTTCAATTTTATTGGATGAGCCTATTTAATAACTACGCCCTTGTTTGGATTAGAAAATGATTGCAAATCACGTGTCGAAAAACCCTAAAGTGTTAGGTATAACCTGATGGAGAATAAAATGAATTTGAAAATATTTACATTGCTTTTGAGTAGCCTTAGTTTGATCGCTTGTGGTTCTGGATCGGTTGGAAGTCTCAGTTATGACGGCATTACTACACCTGCTAATCTAACCGAGGATAATGCCAAAGAAACGATCATAGAAGGTTTAGCGAGTGTTGGTGTATCTGGAGCGAGTAGTTCGAATGCTGATGATGTCAGAGACAACGTGATTTCTCGATCAAAGCTTATGGCGCGCAAAATGATGCAAAAAGTACAGTCGAGATCTGAGAATGCTATAGATGATATTGATCAGAGCAATCTCTTTGAGTCATCTATTGAAGAAGGATCATGTGGTGGTTCTGTAACGACCCGGTTTCCAGCAAGTTTTGATTATAGTGATGGTGACGACTTTTCGATAGAAGTTGAAATGGTCTTTGATAATTATTGTGAGCAATACGATGATATCAAAAATATTATGTCTGGAAAAATGCTAATGACGATGGTGGTAACCGAAGGCAAAAGCGAAGCCACCAAGGTAACTATGCACATTGAATTTGTCGATATTCTCAGTAAAGAAGGAGATCAGGAATACCTTATGGCGGGTACCCTTTCTACGAGTATTGATGGCACCAGTATATTAAATGGTAAATTTAAGACGACACTCAATTTCGTGATGCAAGACCTTGGGAGTAATACCACGTATCAATTTGAAGATTTTATAATGAACGCGAGTTATGCATTTGATTTTTCAAGTGGGTTTGAGATTAAAATTTCTTATGCTGGAAGGGTGTATAATAGCAAGTATGGTTACTTGGATATCACTACGAATAAAGTGCTTTTATTTGTACACCCAGAGGATTTTCCCATTAGTGGAGAGCTTGAATTCAAAGGTGCTAATAATGCTTCAGCCAAGCTTCTATTTAATACGGATAGCCGTTATGAGTTTCAACTCGATACTAATGGCGATGGCATTGTTGATAAAACTGAGACCGGTGCCACGATTGATCTGAACGATGGTGAGTTATTTGGTGTTATTGCGGGACTTAATGTTATTTTTTGACAGACCCTTAGTGTGCGATTTTAAAAAGAAAACGTCGTATAGCGTTCGATGTAAATGCTTTCTGACCAATAGTTATTCGGCAAACCGGCCTTGCGTTTTAAATGCATTAAAAAATCTTTTTTATCGGCTAATGATTTCCAGACACTGGGTAAAAAGGTGCTTCGCTGATCACCCTCGGTAAGTATTAGCCCATCTACGCCCGGTCTAATTTGTGCGAGCAAGTCTTGCTCAGAAGAAAATATCATCGGTTCCGGTGGTGTTAATATCGAAATACTGAGATGTAAACGTTTGAATTCTTCTCGACTGAGCGGGGAAAACCGCGGGTCGGCAAATGCAGCGGCATAAGCATGCTCATTAATATCATTGATCAGTGGTTTTGTCGCTTCTAGGCTGCCAATGCAACCACGCAAATCATCATCTAATTGCAAGGTGACAAAGCTCGCTCTTACTTGTTTGAGTTTTGCAGAATATGCGGATAGCTCTAACTTGGGTTTTTGCGCTGTGGCTAAGCCATGTTCAATTGCTGCGGAGGCGAGAGTTAACAAAATGCGTTGTTCTGCGGTGGAATAAGCTTCATTCGAAGACATAAGCACCATAACCTACCACTTGATCCTTGTTTCCGGCAGTATCGCCGGAGTTTCTAAGGTCAATGGTTTTTACCTTCATGTTTCTTTGTTTTGCGGCTAATAATAAGCCGTTAATGGGTAAATAGCCGCAGGCTTGTGCATGTCCAATGTTTGCAGGGCATAAGTTTTCAATCGCCGTTGAGGTATTTTGGTCTAATTGCTGGGCGATTTCATACGGCTGATAATGACTTAAATCAGAGCTTACAATAATCAGCGTTTCATCGCCATGCCACACATGATCGAGCAAAGTCGCGATGTGTTCAGGCGATGTATTACCCACAACAACAGGCAATAACAAAAAATGATTTAATACGATTTGCAAGAATGGGAGTTGAACCTCTAGGCTATGTTCTGTCGAGTGAGCGCTATCCAGTTCTTGCACAAAAGGCAAGAAGCGTAGCGAATTAGCCGCCTTGTTATCGATGTTTATATCCCCTAGCGGGGTTGTGTAAATTTCTGCGCTGGATAAAGCACAGCCACTAAATGCAAGGCGATGAGATGGCCCTAATAAAACCACGCGCGTAATCTGTGATGAACATTGGGTCAATGTTTTGTAAATGCTGCC
>CAZWUO010000014.1:0-37795 GCA_964636675.1 uncultured Ectothiorhodospiraceae bacterium | reverse complement strand
AATAGCGACCGGCTATCGATCATATTTATCCTGGCCAGCAGGATAAAAGAGCTTACCAAGGTATTGTTGCAAGCCCCATGAATTCAACTATTTGATAAACGATCCCAAGAAATAGCAAAAAAACAGTCATCCCAACGAAGGCGCGTATGGGCATGGGTGAACCGACAAACCAGCGACTGTCTATCAATCTTTGTCCAATTAAATCGAAGGTCGCAACGACGAGCGTTAATATGGCAGTTAGCATGAGCATATCAGCATAAGAAGCCGGTCTTTCGGGAAGTAAAAAAGCCAGCCCAAAAATTAACGCAAGCATCGAATAGGCAATGATGATAGTGAGGTAGCGCATGAATAATTCCTGTTGCTGTACTCGATTATGTATAAGGACACTTCGCGGGGCAGTATACCGCAGTAGCAAAAAAAATACTGTCGTTCTGTCGCACCTGGAAAAGAGTCAAGCAAGGCGTGAGGGCTTGGCAAACAGTATTAATTGAGAACTCTCTCTAGTCAGGCCTTGAGTACGCTAACCTCGTATTGTTCTATGAGCCGATCTCGAGTGACAATGGTTAATTTTTCGATCATGACTTGGGCGACTAACATTCTATCAAATGGGTCTTTATGGGTTGGTGGGAGTTTGCCTGCGAGTTGCGCATGTTGATATGTGTATCTAATAAGAAGTTCACCGAGTTTTTTTTCCATTTGCAACGGTAGATGATGATCCACAAAAGGCATCCATCCACTCATCTGGAATCGTATCAAAATCATCGGAGATTTTGACCTTGCCTTCCCAACTTCCGCCTAATTTTCGAGGGGCGTTGTCGGCTTTAAATGCGGACAATACGGCAACGGGCTTACCTGCTTTTCCAATAACAATGGGTTTATCGGAATTTTGCACTAATTCAATTAAGCGCGATAAGTTGGCTTTTGCATCGGAAATATTGGTAATACGCATTTCGGCACCTCATCGTTAATTTAATAGCTTATTAGTATAGTCTGGTCTGGTTTGTCAAAAAAAGAGGGTTCTGAGGTCAGGGTCTGCTTAGATTGATTTTTACAAACTCAGCTTTGGCTTGTTTATGCTGTGGCATTGCCATGCCGATGTTGGCGTTGATATAGGTAGGGTCGGCGATGAGATATTTTTTTCCTTGGTATGTTAGCGAATCACCTTTTATTTCCATATTTAAGCGCACTGCCGTTGATATGTGTCCTGGGTAATGCAGGCCGACTACATCGAGTGTTAGCAGTTCTTGTACTAGCCATGCAAATAAAACAGCGCGATCTTCACAGTCAGATTCCGGGTAGAAAAGGGTTTCTTCTACGAAGAGTGGGTTCTCGTAGCCAAATTGTTGGTCATCTGTGGCGTAAGTGAGAGAGGTTTGCACGAATCGCAGCAGCAAGTTGACGGCTGCTTGTTCGGTGAGGCCATCAACCAGTGGGCGAAGTTGCTCAATAATTTGTTGGCGGGTTGGGTTATTGAGGTTTGAATTAAAGAAAACTTCCCAATGGACTTGTGGGTAAGTGCGCATGAAGTCTATTAAGTATTTATTCGTGTTGCTGGTTATTTTATGTTTTTTATTAGCATACTTAAATTCTAAGTTTCGTTTTTGTTCAGATAGACCGGTTTCCATGAGTTGGGGAAGCCGCATATCAAGCGCTTGATCACTGCCTTTATAGCTTGCATCGTAGGTAAAAACTTTGTGCAGTCTGGGTTGCTTTCCGCCGTCGAAATCTAAGGCATAGTATTTTGTTTTATGATAGGTCAGATAGCTTGTTGAATAGATCTTCTGTTGGCTGGCAAGTAGTAAATATATCTGACGGTTCTTGAACGCGACTCGCGCTTTATAGCCGGTTTTTATCAAGACAAACCATGAAAACATTGCCTGCGCGTTTTTTTGCGCGGGATAAATCCTTTCAGCAATTTTATGAATCAATATTGCGTAAGCCCAGTCATTGAGTTTTAATTGTTTTTTTAGCGTCTGAAGTTGCTCGAGCATGGGTTCATAGTTGGATTTAGCTAACAAGCTCCAATGTTGACTAATGATATCCTTATTGATGTTTGCTGGAAGTTTTTTTTGGATAGATTTGTCATAGGGGAAAGTGAGTGGGATGCCAAAATTAACCACCTTAATGACATCCCCCTTTATCGGTTTCATGGCGATTTGTAGCGGTTTTTGCAGCGGTTTAATATTAGATTTTTTGGGAGAGAGTTTAACGCGAACGGGTTTTTTTGCAGTGCTGGTTTTGCTTGCTTGTTTGGGAGCCTTCGGCGGTGTGATGATTTTTCTTTTTTCGAGTAACGGTTTGCCGTTAATGGTATGCAATTCGATCCAGCTGGCTTTTAAGAAACCTGCAAACTCTTTGTCTTGTTTAGTTTTATAATCCGAAAACTCATTAAGTTGTTGGGTTTTCCAAGTATCGAAGTCATTTTGCGCCGAGATTGAGAACGCTATTAGGCAAAGTGTGGGTGCGAGGACAAGGGCAGAAATCCGAGTCATTGTCTATCCTATGGGTTGAATGATACTTGCCGTCGTTGCACGGATTATACGGGGTTTTCAGGTGGTCATTCTCGTTTAGTTTTTAAATATTGGCAAGTAAAAAGATATGCTAAGGTTAAGCAATACACTGAATGAGCTATAAGATGATAGAAATTCTATCACATAGCACCATTTTTCGCTGTTATCGATTCAAGTGTCGAGGGGAATACATCCGGTAGGATGCATTCCCATACGGGTCACGAATAGCTAACTCGGTGTAGCGACGAACTTAGCGCCAACTTGGTGCCGTATTTTTCCAGGTAAGGAATGCATGCGTTTATGCATTTCCAGTAAAAAGCTAATGCCTGTGCCAGTATGTGTGTTTTTGAAGGTATACATGCCTGAGCGATATTGTGGGTTTTGTTTTACAAATGTTTTGACGGCAGCGACGTCGATGTTGTATTTTTTTATGATTTCGTCAGCTTCTTTAACCGCTTTTTGCTTGCCTTCGAACAACACCATTTGGGCGCGTGATTTGAAATTCACCTCGCTGTCGCCGGAGGTTTCCAAGGGTAAAAACAATACATCAGGATAGTCGGACATGACCTTGCTTTGCACACCATCGCTGGCAGTAGAGGGTAGGCAACCAAAGGGTTTAACCGATACCATCATATGTACTTTTTTCTTTTTACTCACATAAACCAGGCTGCCGACTTCCATATAGGCTTCGCCACCGCCTTGATGTTTGTTGTAATAGTCGTGGGCAAGATTTGCCAGGGTTCGGTTATTGACGGTGTTATTGGCTTTCCAGCCCAAGGCAGCACGGTATAAATTATAAAATGTATTCAGCGTGCGGCGTAACGCAAATAGCTTGAGTTCTTTTTTGTAGGGATTTTGCCCTTTGCCAATGCCGGCGTCTTCTTGCTCTATGCCTCTATGGTTTTGCGCGACAATTTCACGCGAGTATAAGAGATGTTCAATCCAGGTAGTGAGGGGTTCCATTTTAACTTCGGCGCCTTCTTCGACCAGCCACTCTTTGAAATGGTAATTGCCTTGTCCCTCAGTGAGACTGGCCCAAAATTCGCCAGTAATTTTAACCACGGGTGCGATACGGGTATAGTCGCATTCTACATCCGCAAAAATTTTCTTAGCTACGCGCAGATTTTTTAAGATCGGTTTTTTATGTTGTAAAACATCGGCCATTAATTCCATGGTTTTGACTTTTGCAGCGATGGTGGCGCCGGGTTCCACTTCATAAGGCAGAAGTTTGTTGACGATACCGTTAATTAAATCGCCGATGATAATAGCTTTCATCAAGCCGAGTACAAAATCTTTATTTAAGTCTAACCCTGGGCCATCCGCACCATCGCCGTCTAGTTGACCAACACCACCATCTTGTTGAAATAAGATAACTCGAAAATTTTCAAACCCTGCATCAATAACGGCTTTGCGATATTCGGATTCGTACATACCAAAGCGGCATGGGCCACAGGAACCTGCGGTAAGGAAAACATATTTTTTTTCTATTTCTTCCTTGGACATCGTTTGGTTTAATTTTTTTAAGAAGTGAACGAGGTTGCCCACGGTATAATAGGTGGGATTGCATTGTCCGCGATTGCAATATTCTTTGCCAACGGTTAAATCACCAAAATCAGGTTGTGGCATGCGTTCAGCGTTATAGCCGAGGCCGTGCATGACGCCTAAAAACAATTCTTCATGTGCTTCGGTTAAACCGCCAAAAAGCAAGGTGGTTTCGCTGCGCTGACTCGCGAGAAAGGTGGGTTCTTTGGGGCGATGAAAGTGCACCGTACTCTCTGATGTTAAACTGGCTTTATCTTTGAATTGTGGCTTTAGTACCGAGTCTGCATGAGCCATGCTGTTTTGAGTCAGGTCTTTATGCATGAGTTTGAGTCCTTTATGTAAGTGATTATTACTAACAAAATCTAAGCGATGCTACATGCAGATTCTTGTACTACAGGAATGTCGACCAATTTTAATGTACTACGGGTTTTTAAATTTCGTTCATATTGACGCAATGCATACATAATAGTTTCCACGCGAATTTTTATCGAACCGGTGGGGCGGTTTTCGTCAATATCATGGAAGGTGAAAAAAGGGGTTTGGGTTTTTTCTAAAATACCTTCGATGATATGGTATACCGGTGCATCCATGCCGCATTTGAAATTACTCAAATCAATCACGGTTAAGTTAGGATGTCTTGCCGCATATTTTGCGGCCCATATTTTTAAGTTGGTATTTGCGCTATACGGGTTGCCAAAAACATCGGTGATATCTTTGCCGTGTTTTATTTTTCCAGCGCTTATATCTTTGCCAAACAAGGCATGTAATTCATCTTCTGTATCCGGTAGCGAATCGACAAAAAGTATGGGAAAGCCTTGTTTTTGTATTTCATCGACAATTTCGTGATTGAGTCCGGGGTCAAGATGATAGGGTCTACCTATCATTAATAAACCAACTTCGTTATTTTTTTCTAGGTTTGTTAAAACCTTGCGGCCTTGGGTTGTTTGTAAGTCGTAATATCTATCCAGAGCTTCCCAGGCTTCTTGCACAGCAAGTGCATTTTCTTCCAAGCCGAGGTCTAAAATATCGACAAACGAGTCGTACATCTGTTTTACCACGAGATTGGGTTCGTTAAGATGTATGGCATCATCAATATAATGTATCTCGTGATCTGAAAATAAATCCTTTTCTTTGGTGAATGCAGCACGGCAAACATTAGAGGCAGACTGCACACTGGGACAAGAGCGCGAGCCTAGGGTGTGGGTCAAGCGTTCATGCAGCGAAATAATAGACGGAAAATAAATAACATCGACATTTTTCTTTGCAATCAAATTATGAATATGCGAAATGGCGATTTTGGATGGAAAGCAGGGGTCGATAGAGCCGCGTTTATAGCCTTCTTTATACAGTTCTTCTGAGGTGAAATCAGACCAAATAACTTTTTTAACCCCGAGTGCTTCTAGGTAGGTACGAAAAAAGGGTGCCGACGAATACATATTGAGCACACGTGGCATTCCGATACGTAATTCTTCGCGTTTTTTGATGACGTCGATGAATTTTTTTTCTGCGCCATTGTTATTCCACGGTGTGCGTACTATTTTTCGCAGTAAACTAGGGTCGGGCCGGGCGACGATGGGTGGTTTATAGGAGCGAAAAATTTGTTTGGCGGCAGATGCAACAAGATTAGGATATTGCCGAGTATTCGCTTTTTGATTGATGTTAATGGCTTTGAGTTCTTCGACGTCGGTGGTCGCACCTTTTTCACAAGTCGCAATAATAAAGGCGGATTTTTTGCCTGAGCTGGTTTCGGTGTTGACAAAGGTTCGCAGGCATTTATTTTTGCAGAAATAACAGCGGGTATCTTCGTTACGCACGGTGGTATAGGACAGACCTTCGATTTCAGGCAGTCCAATAAACTGGGAGTTTTTTGTCGCAGTGATTTTTTTGGCTTCTAAAGCACAGCCAATGGCGCCTGCGGTGCCGCAATATTTATGGACTTGCACATCCGCGCCCGGTACACGTGCCTTAATATAGTCGACCTGTGCCTTAACCGCCGCCATATTTCTTTGGGTTCCACCTTGCAAAATGAAGCGTGTGCCAAATTTACTCAAGTTGGGTTCTTGCGCAATGTAGAGCCAAATATTTTTTGGTAGCACTTTAGCCAGTCCCGCCATGATTTCATGGCGTTGCCATCCTAGGCGTTGAAAATTCACGATATCCGATTCTAAGAATACCGCACAACCATAACTAAATACCGGTGTGGTATCTGCGCGAAAGGCTTCGGTAGCATATTCTTCAACAGGTAGGCCAAATCGCTCGGCAGTGTTTTGCAGAAAATAGCCGTTGCCGGCGCTGCATTGGGTATTGAGTTTAAAATCTTTGACGACACCATTGGTGACAAATATGATTTTTATATCTTGGCCGCCCACATCAATAATGACGTCGATATCGTCATAATAATGGAGTGCTGCTCGCGAGTGGGCGACGGTTTCAACGAGTGCGATATCGGCATCTATAATATCTTTTAAGATGTCTTTGGCATAACCGGTTGTGCCTACACCTTGAATGTCGAGTATTGCCCCGGTTTCTTCGATGTTATTTTGCAGGTGTTTGATAATAACTTTGGCATCTGCGATGGGGTTGCCAACCGATAATTGATAAGCTTGGGTGATTAATTCGCCGTCTTCGCCGATCAAAACGCCCTTGGTGGAGGTGGAGCCAGCATCAAGTCCTAGCCAGGCTTTGACGGTTTTTCCTGCGAGTGTTGGGGAAATCACGGGTGCTGGTGTGGGTTTGTATGCTGTGAGAAATTGCTGCAATTCTAAGTCGTCGGCTACCAGCCCGGTATCTGTAACACCGTCACCGTCTTGCAGCGAATGTGTACGTCCGCCGCTCACAAAAGCGGTTAGTTTTTCTATTCCGCTGTACATACCCACATTTAAAGGCTCAGCCATTCCATAAAGGATGCAGCCGTATGCGGCATAAAGCTCAGCTTTTTCCGGGACGATGATTAAGTCTTCAGGCTTATCGATATCACCAATCGGTATATTACGTTCCGCCCATATTTTTGGAATAGCTTCTTTCCATGCGTCGCGCATCGCGGGGATGAAGGTATTAGGGCCGCCGAGTAATAATACTTTAGGGAGTAATGTGTTGCCGCGAGTCAGCACGGATAAATTTTGCTGTACGATAGCCGCGAATAAAGAGGCCATGAGTTCATCGCCCGCGACGCCTTGTTTTTGCAATCCGTTGATGTCGGTTTCAGCAAAAACCCCGCACTTTCCTGCAACCTGATGTATTTTTACCCCACGGTAAGAAATGTTTTGTAATTCCTCGCCAGTCAATTTGAGTTTTGCACAAATTTTATCGATGACCGCGCCTGTGCCGCCGGCACATTTGTCGTTCATGGATAATATTTTTCTTTTTTGTTTGGTTTTAGGGTCGGGGCTCCAAATAATAATTTTTGCATCTTGGCCACCTAGCTCAATCACTGAGCCGACATCTTGATAGCGATCTTCAACGGCTAAGCTAACCGCATTGACCTCTTGCACGAACTTTGCGCCAATCAGCGGAGCGATGGTGGCCGAGCCTGAACCTGTCATAAAAATCTGAGTATTTTTCTCGGTAATTGCGAAATCTTGCTTAATAAGAGATAAAAATTCGAGAACTTTTTCGGCTTGTTTGGTGTCGTGACGTTGATAATCACTCCACAATATTTTTTGGGTATTGGTGTCTGCGACCACCGCTTTGACGGTTGTTGATCCTACATCTATTCCAATAATAAGATTCGCTTGTGTCATGAATTTCCTTGCTTTTTTGTTGTACGCTTTGCTCGAGACTCGCGTTTAAGTAAAGCGCAATACTGAGTAAGTGTTGGATGTACTAAATAAGCAATATAATCCTAGCACTCGTTTTAGGATAAATCCAAATTAAATCCCAAGTAATTTTCTTGTGTATACCGAAAAAGTGTTTCTGTCGCGCGCATGGTTTGCTTAAGAGACGATGGGCGTTGTGGTCTTAATACCCGCTTTGTGAATATAGCGAATGAACAAAATTCCACCGACTAAGACGGCTAAATAGGCCAATGCGGAGCGCCAAATAATGGTGTGTGCGACTAATAATGTTTCGGGGATTAAGCTTGCCATTAATACGGTTGCGCCAATTTCTGCGCCGCCACTTCCCCCAGGGGTGGGTAGAAAATACAGCAAGATATGCAAGAACATTTGGATGATGATGATTTGCTCCATCGATACATCGATGCCTAAGGCGAGGGCGGCGAAGTAGGCGGCGAGAAATTTATTCATGAATATTAATATGGATAAAAAAATGGCGATAACAAAGCGAAGTTTGTGTTGTCGTAATATGTTTTCTGAAGCACGACTGCTGTCATTGAGCCATGATGAAAAACGCTTTAAAGCGGATGAAAATCGCGGGCGGTGGTGTAATTTCTCTGAGAATGCGGTCATTTTTTTAATGAAATGTTTTGGAAAAATTAATGCGAGCAGCAATCCGGCGGCAACAATGCCGAAGGCCGAGACGGCAATGCCAAAAATAGAACTATCAATGGTGGAGGGGAATGTAATGGCGTCCGCTGCGAGCCACAAGCTAATAGCGCCAACAATGTAAAAACATAAGGTCGTTAAAAATGTCATCACTAAAACGGCGATGGCTTGTCCAGTGCGCGCGCCTTCTTGGGTTAATACCCAAATCTGGGCAATGCCTCCTCCGGTTTGTGAGGGCGTGACAGAGCACATAAACGAGCCAATAGCGCAATTTTTGACACAGGTGCTATAGCTTATTGAAGGGCATAATACACGGGTGAAAAGCCACATGCGTAAGCCTGCAATTAGCCAGTCAACAAGTGGTACACCGAAGATACACAGTAGTAGCAGGCCAAGATTAATTTGCTCTGCTACTTGGGTCAGAGAAGCGGTATCACCGGTATAGAAAAAAGCGCCTATCATCCCCAAAATGCTCAGGGTTAAAAAAAAGATAAAACTTTTTTTCTGGAGCATTTTAAGGACGCCTCTTTTCCCTATTCGAGTTTAATTTGTGGGTTTTGTCGTTGTTTTTAAGAGCCAGAAATAACCGATAACGCCAGCGAGAATGGAGGCAAATAATACCCCTGTTTTAGCCATTAAAAGCAACTCGGGCTGTTGCGCAAACGCAAGCTCAGCAATGAAAATTGACATAGTAAAGCCAATTCCTCCAAGGAATGAAACCCCAATTATTTGCGTAAAGGTGGTTCCGGCGGGCAGGCTGCCAAAGCCCAGTTTGATAGCAATATAGCTGAAGCCGGCGATGCCGAGTACTTTCCCTAGGATCAAGCCTCCCATGACCCCGAGTGCAACAGGGTGACTGAGTGATTCGCCAATCGCCGAAAAGTCTATCGGGATGCCTGCGTTAGCCAGCGCAAAGATGGGAATAACGATAAATGCCACTGGCATGTGCATGCTATGCTCCAAACGTTGTAGCGGAGCCTCCATCATATGCACACCATTTTCTAGGGTTTGCAAGATGGAGCGCTGATCCTCGTTTTTCATGATGCTCTCGCCTGGTTTATGGCTGCGATCAAATTTATCCATTAAGGCGCGCACATAGTTACTGAAACTTTGCGGCTCATATTTAATGGAAGCGGGAATCGTGAGTGCGGTTAATACACCTGCGAGTGTTGCATGAATCCCCGATTTGAGCATCGCCAGCCAGAGCAGCAAGCCAACAATAAAATAAGGCAGGGGAGTGCGAATACCCGCGCGGTTGAATGCGATGAGTATGGCGAAAAAGACGCCCGCTAAGATTAGCGCATTGACATTGATGTTTTCGGTGTAGAACAGGGCGATAACCATAACGGCACCGAGATCATCCACAATGGCAAGTGCCACCAGAAATGTGAGCAAGGTTTTAGGTACGCGTGTGCCGAGCAATACCATGACGCCAACCGCAAATGCAATGTCTGTTGCCATGGGTATTCCCCAGCCATTGGCGCCTTCAGTGCCGGCGCTGATTAAATAATAAACCAGGGCAGGTATGGCCATTCCGCCGATAGCAGCAATGATGGGGAGAGAGGCTTGTCGTGGGTCGGAGAGTTCGCCGACGAGTATTTCGCGTTTAATTTCAAGGCCGACAACAAAGAAAAATAATGCCATCAAGCCGTCATTTATCCAATGGTGTAGGGTTTTCTTGAGCTCTATAGCGCCAAAGTTAAACCCTACTTCGGTATGTAGCAAATGCATGTAAGCACCCGACAACGGTGAGTTTGCGACGATTAACGCGACAATCGCGCAGATCATGAGCAGAAAGCCACTGGTGGTTTCTCGATGGATAAATTCTTCAAATGGACTGACGATTTTGTTGAATACTTTTTCTAAAGGGGCGTAGCGTTGCTCAGGTTTCTTTTTCATGGTGATATTTTAAGTGCTTGGTTGAGAGTTAAGGGTTGGGGTCAATGTCGCTATATTGTAAGGTCTACGGTATATTTTTTGATACATTTTCCGTATCTCATTAATTTACAGGATATATATGGCTTAGCTTAGGTTTTTAAAGGCTTTGGATAAGTATTTTTCTATTAATGTATTCGTTAGAAAACGCGTTTATTTATATTTAAATCACGGTTTTGACCTACTTTGGTGTGAAATAATGACCTTTTTTTATCAAGGGATGAATGTTATTGAAAACAATTTTTCGCGCAACGGGATTGTTGGCGTATACTAGCGGCCAGAAAATTCTAATAAAAAGTGTCAATTAATAAATATAACGATTGTATAGGGTTTGTTAGATGTTTCATTTTTTACTGCCTTAGACGTTTTTTTTATCTAAGTTAAGGCAGAAGGAGCATGCTAAGCACCTTAATGTCTCATCTAATTTGTGCCTGCTTTTGGTGATTGGTGCTTTTTCAGGAATAACAAAGACAAAAATGAAATGTCAACAGACCCTAGTAAAGCCCATCAATGAGTGTTAGATTTCCGAGATTATCTTTTTGCGTTGCTTTTGATAGCGCATTGTCGCTTATGTAAGGCATGAAGATATCATATAAATAAAACACCTAAAAATGTAAGTAAAAGTATGAAAGGGAAGTAATCTGTGTCTAGTGTTCGTGTTGCTATTGTAGGTATCGGGAATTGTGCGTCTTCGTTAATCCAAGGTATCCATTATTATAATAATAAGACGGCGGATGAAGCTGTAGGGATTATGCATTATGAATTGGCCGGGTATCGACCGAATGACGTCGAGGTGGTTTGTGCTTTCGACATAGATAAGCGAAAAGTGGGTCTGGATGTGAATCAGGCTGTTTTTGCCAAGCCTAATTGCACGACGGTTTTTCAACCCGACTTGCCGCAGTCTGGGGTTACGGTCGAGATGGGGGCGATACTCGATGGTTACTCGGAGCACATGGGGGATTATGAGGATGGGCTGACATTTTTGCTGGCAGATGCTGCTGAGCCGAGTCAACAGAAGATTGTCCAGATCTTAAAGGACTCTGGTACGGAAGTTTTAATGAACTATCTGCCGGTAGGCTCGGAGAAAGCGACGCGTTTTTATGCAAATTGTTGCTTGGAAGCCGGGGTTGCATTTGTTAATAATATTCCTGTCTTTATTGCCAGCGATCCTGAATGGGCGCAAAAGTTTGCGGATAAAGGTTTGCCGATTATCGGTGACGATATCAAGGCGCAGTTGGGTGCGACGATTACGCATCGAACACTGACCGATTTGTTCAAGAAGCGAGGCGTGAAACTGGAGCGGACTTATCAGTTGAATACCGGTGGAAACACTGATTTCTTGAACATGTTAAATAAGGATAGGCTGGCATCTAAGAAAAAATCAAAAACTGAAGCCGTTCAATCAGTGGCTGAAGAACGCTTGCCAGAGCAAGATATTCATGTAGGGCCTAGCGATTATGTGCCTTGGCAAAAGGACAATAAGGTTTGTTTTATTCGCATGGAAGGCAAGCTGTTTGGTGATGTGCCGATGAATATTGAGCTACGTCTTTCGGTCGAAGATTCCCCAAATTCTGCGGGTGTGGCGATTGACACGATTCGTTGTGCCAAACTGGCGCTAGATCGTGGTATTGCAGGCGTGGTCAACGAACCTTCAAGTTATTTTTGCAAGCACCCTCCGGTGCAAATTCCCGATGATGAGGCGTTTGTCCTGGTGGAGTCGTTTATTCGAGGTGTGAAATAGCGGGTTTATACTTCGCGTTGTGCAAACACAAAATATCGGTGCAACGGATAGTTAAAGCTGACGGTGATCAATACTGCGATTAGTATTTTGGAGGTAAGGTATGGGATGCCTATGCCATCTGTTAGTAAATAAACCCCCGTGGTATTAAGGACTAAGCTGCCACCAGCGACCAAACCATAGCGCGACATCTGGCGCTGCCAAATATCATTGCTGGCTGCAAAGCTCCAGTGTCGACCTAACAGGAAATTGCCAATAGCGCCGCATAAAGCGCCTATGGCAACTGCGATGACATACCAGATATTAAAAAGCTCAACCAAGATGATGGTAACCAAGATATCAAAGGCTGTGGCTAACGCCGCTGAAAACTGAGATTTAACAAAAACAACCATGAATTTTCGAGGGATAGGCCTTTAGATTTTGTTGACTTGTTTGGCTTCTTCGGTTTGTGCGCTTTCTCTCTCTTCTAATTGTTTTGCGACATTGAGTAAACGCTGTATCGCTGAGTAGTTGGCAAGTATCGCTATAATGCATAATACCAATACCATTGGATATCCTACGCCATTATCTGCAGCGAAAAAGGCGACTGATAGTGAAGAAAAACATGCGCCGAAGATCAAGTATATCAAACGGTCTGAGCGTTTCATGCTTCCTCTTGGTGGGGTTACACGCATTGCTTCGGCTTTTGCTGTTGAGTAACTAACCATGAATGATCCGAGTATTGCCATTAGTGTGATGAACATCAGCAGGTTTGAGTCTCGATACAGAAACACCAGTCCGGCCAAAAAGAAAAAATCGACATAACGATCAATGCTTGAATCAAGAATGATGCCCGTAGGGTTCATGGTGTTCGTTTCACGCGCTACTCTGCCATCGACGACGTCCAGCATTGTTGAGAGCAGGAAAAAAGTGGCGGCTATGCCAAACAGGCCAAATGCAACGGTAAGGCCTGCGAGAAACCCAAGCCCGAGAGAAATTAATGATATTTGGTTGGGGGTAATTTGGCGCCGGATGAAAACATTCGCAACAGGAATAAAAAGCCAATAACCCATTTCCATAAAACGTTTTGATACGAGAGCGCTACTGCCTTGTTCTTCTACTCGCTCATAAGTATCGCGTCCATTGAGAAATATTTTGATGCTAAATGTCGCAATTGCAATGAAAAGTATTGAAAAAAGGGTGATTGAAAAGATGGCATCAAACATATGTGTACTCGTATTAGTCAGATTGTGGATTAAATAATCAATATTGCTCTTTAATAGTGACCCAGTGCATCGCTGTGGAGCGCTTTTTTAATAGACTCCTCAACACGGCCATATTAATTGACGACATTAATACAGAGTGGTCAAGTACTAACAAGCAATTTCTGAGGTCGGGCATTGTATTGCATCTGGCGGGTCTTTGAGTAGGTATTTTTTGACACGGACGCTGAATTGCATAAATCGAGCACTTTTTCCTATATTGAAACTAATGTTTGCTCCACAGCGTCCAAACTCCGGCAGCCCGTTGTAATATTTTCTTGGCTTGAGAATCAACAAGTATTTGTGTTCCATATGATTGATTTTGCATTAATTTGTTACAAAAATTAACTATTGCTCAAGGTTTTTCTTTGGTAAGGTGTATTTTTTTGTGCCATCTGATAAGGATAGCGAAATGACGGAAACTGAGACTTCGCCGGAGCTTTTAGTAAAGATGGAAGGCTTGAAGTTTAATCACGGTGATCGTGTGATCTTAGATGGGATAAATATTGACATTCCAAAGGGCAAGATTACGACCATAATGGGGCCAAGTGGCACTGGAAAAACGACGGTGCTGCGTTTGATGACGGGTCAGTTGACACCGCATGCAGGACGCGTGATGGTTGAAGGCCGCGAAGTTGCGAGTCTTAGGCGTAATGATCTTTATGCGCTCAGAAAAAAAATGGGAATGATGTTTCAATCTGGCGCATTATTTTCAGATCTGAGCGTGTTCGAAAACGTCGCATTTCCGCTGCGCGAGCATACTGATTTGCCCGAGAGTATGATTCGCGATCTGGTATTGATTAAATTAGAGGCGGTTGGTTTGCGCGGTGCAAAAAATCTATTGCCGGCAGAATTGTCCGGTGGCATGGCGCGGCGGGTTGCTCTGGCGCGCGCGGTGGCGCTGGATCCAATGATGGTCATGTATGACGAACCCTTTACCGGGCAAGACCCAATTACCGTGGGGGTTATCATGAAATTGATCAGAGCACTCAATGATAGCTTTGGTTTGACCAGTGTTTTAGTTTCCCATGATGTGGCGGAAGTGTCGCAAATTTCAGACTATCTCTATGTTATTTCGGGTGGGAAAGTGATCGAGCAGGGGTCTCCTGAAGCTATGCAGAACTCAGAATCACCGTGGGTTCAGCAGTTTCTCAACGGTTTGCCTGATGGGCCGGCTCGATTTCATTATCCGGCAATTGATATTGCCGAGGAATTATTGTCAGAGCAATAAAAATAATGCAAATTTTTTTACAGCAAATCGGTCGTAAAACGTTTTTATCGCTTGCCCGCCTGGGGCGGGCACATTTGTTTTTACTGCGCACGCTAGGCGCTTTACCGAGTTTGTGGGGAGAATTTCGTTTAGTCACGGCCCAGTTATTTTCTGTGGGTGTTGCAACGGTTCAGATCGTTGCGATTTCAGGTTTAACCGTGGGCATGGTGCTTGGGTTGCAAGGTTATACGACGTTGGTAGATTTTGGCGCCGAGGATTCGCTGGGTCAGATGGTAGCCTTGTCTCTGTTGCGCGAACTGGGGCCGGTGTTAACCGCCATTCTTTTTGCCGGCAGAGCAGGTTCGGCGCTGACGGCTGAAATTGGACTTATGAAGGTTACTGAGCAATTGCCTGCGATGGAAATTATGGCGGTTGATCCGTTTAAAAGGGTTATTGCTCCACGGTTTATTGCTGGTTTTATTTCCATGCCTTTATTGGCGGCAATGTTTAGCGCTTTGGGAATTATCGGCGGCTATATCGTGGGTGTAGGCTTGGTGGGTGTTGACGATGGTGCTTTTTGGTCGCAAATGCAGGCTAAAGTTGATTTTTATGATGATATTATGAATGGTGTCATCAAAAGTGTGGTTTTCGGAGTCGTTGCTACCTGGATAGCCGTGTATGAGGGCTATGAAGCAACTCCGACGACTGAAGGAGTGGCGAAAGCAACAACGCGAACCGTTGTACATACTGCTTTTGCTGTATTGGGCTTGGATTTTATTTTGACTGCGTTAATGTTTGGAGGCTTGTAAATTGGATCCAAAAGCAAAAATGGAAGTTGCAGTTGGTGTGTTTATTGTTTTTGGTATTCTCGCACTAATAATGCTGGCTTTTAAAGTAAGTAATCTCTCTGTTTTATCGGGTGATGATGGTTATAAACTAACAGCGAGTTTTGATAATATTGGTGGCCTTAAAGTGAGATCGCCGGTCATGATGGCGGGAGTGCGGGTGGGTCAGGTGTCAAACGTTGTGCTTGATTTGGAGTCTTTTGAGGCAGTTGTAACATTAAGGGTTTTTAGTCAATATAATAATTTGCCGAAGGATACATCGGCCAGTATTTTTACTTCAGGCTTGCTCGGAGAGCAATATATTGGTTTGGAAGCGGGGGGTGAAGAGCGCGTTCTCAAAGAGGGCGATACATTAACGATGACCCAGTCTGCGGTGGTATTAGAGCAAATCATTGGGCAGTTTTTGTTTAGCAAGGCGGCGGGCGATGACTAGAATCTGGGTTCAGGTTTTTGTCCTGAATCTTCTTTTGGTTCCATGCGTTTTTGGCGATGTATTAAACCTTGAGCAGACTATTGATCGTGCCTTAAATACCGATCCACGGATTAGCGAACTAGAAAAGCTGGTTGATGTGGCGCGAGCAACCTTGGATGAAGCTCAAGGCAGTGATGATTTAATGGTTACTATCAATAGTTTTGTTGGCCTTTCTCCGGGTTTGACGGGTGGTTTATCTAAAGATGATAATGCTTGTGAGACTGGCGCTGGTTGTGTTAATCGCCGAGATCGTTATACCTTAGAAGAAGGTCTTTCGCTGTGGAATTATCTCGATTATCGAATCATAAAGCCCATTTATACTTTTGGCAAAATAGAACATTTTTCTGCTGCTGCACGCGCGAATATCATGGTTAAAGAAGGTGATGTAAGAGTGCGTCGTGGTGCAACGGTATTGCAAGTCAAACAAGCTTATTTTGGACATCTTGCAGCTGCGAATACGCATGCATTTTTAATCGATATGAAATCGCGGGTTGATGCCTCGATTGAAACGGTTGAAGATTGGTTGGAAGATGATGCAGGACATGTCAAAAAAGCAGACTTGTATGCATTGCAAACAGCCAGTGGAATTGCTGCGAGCTTCATCGCGCAAGCAAACGCATTGAAAAAAATCAGTCTCGATGGTTTGAAAGTGCTTACGGGGATTGGTTTGGATGGAAAACTGGAGCTTGCGGACAAGCGCATTCGACCATTGCCGTTGCCAGAGAGTTCTTTAACGGAGCTTAGGCAGCTCGCCTTATCAAACCGGCCAGAGATGAAGCAGCTAGAATATGGTTTAAAAGCGCGGCGATCCTTAGTGGCTGCGAATAAGGCCTTATCAAAGCCTAATATTTACGCCGGTTTTGCTGGTTTGATATCCTATTCTCCGGGGCGTGATCGTTTAGATAATCCGCATATTTATGATCCTTTTAATGATTGGGGTGGAACGCCCGTCATCGGTATGCAATGGGAGTGGCAAGGTGGGGTTAGTTCAGCCAAAGTTTCTAAATCAAAAGCAGAGCTTGCTGCGCTTATCGAAAAGTCTTCATTTGCGCGATCCGGAATTCCGTTTCAGGTCGCCGAGTCTTTTCACAATGTGCATTCCTACTATGATTCGGTTAAGAGTTTGGAAAAAGGCTCGCGTGCTGCAAGGCGCTGGATGATTAGCACATACACTGATTTTGATGCAGGTTTGGAGCAAGCAGAAAAAATTGTTACCGCTTTTCAAGGATACGTTCTTGCTTATAGTGGATATTTGAAGACCGTCTATGAATACAATATGCATGTTGCCCAGTTGGATATCGTTACAGGAGCGTATAATTAATGCGTAAATTGATGCTAGGTATAGGGATGTTTTTAGGGTTTTCTGTCGCGTTTGCAGCAACACCTGAATCTGCACAAGAATTAATGATTTCTACTGTTGAGCAAACTCTCGCTAAATTAAAAGCTAAGAAAGAATTTATAAAAAAGAATCCAGAATACCTCAATGCTTTGGTGAATGAGTACGTGGTGCCGCGTTTTGATTTTGAGCGTTCCGCGCGCTGGGTGCTGGGTAAATATTGGCGTAAGGCAACGCCTGAGCAGCGAAAACAATTTATTATAGAGTTTAAAAACTTGCTCGTAAGGACATATGCAACATCGCTTTCAGAGTATTCTGATCAAAAAATTACCTATCTGCCCTTTAGAGGTAAGTCGGGCGCAGAGGAAGTGACGGTGCGTTCTGAAGTTGAGCAAGCCGGTGGGTTTCCCATTCCAATCGATTATCGACTGCATAAAAAAAATGGCGAATGGAAAGTATTTGATGTCGTCATTGATGATATTAGCCTTATTGCAAACTATCGTACTAGTTTTGGGAGAGAGATTCGCAAGACCAGTATTGGGGATCTTATTAAGCGTTTAGCCACCAGAAATGCGGAGTCTAAATCATGAAGGCTAAGTCATGAAAAGCAAGCAGCTTATTGAAAAAAGCCAGGGCCAGTTTGCATTACACGGTGAGTTAAGCTTCGATTCTGTAGGTGATTTGTTAGCGGAAACTGAGACGGTAGTGAGTAGTGCCGATAATATTCGAGTGGGCTTAGCAGGTGTGAGTCATTTTGATAGTGCGGGAATGGCCTTGCTGATTCATTGGTTGCGGAATGCAAAAAAGGCAGGGAAAACAATCACTTTTTATGATGTTCCTTTGCAGTTGCGCTTAATGGCTAAAATGTCTGGGTTAGATCGTCTGCTAAATATCGCCGACTTATCCGCTTCTGTGGTGGAGTAATCGTTGTAAAGCGTCGTTTTCATGACTATACTCAACACCATCAGAAACACTGGTTTTCGCATCTATCTTCAGGCTGTCTTGGGCCAATTCTCAATCAAAAAATCCTCAAAATAGCGCAACTATTCATGTGGTTTTCTCAATTGATGACTTAATCAGAGGTTTCCTAGGTTTGCGAGGCTCTGTTAGCGCTCATTTGAAATCAGCGTTGCAGCTCCAAAAATTGCGTAAATTCTCTGTCGTTTTTTTATACTAAGGTGTGGCATGCAGTCAGAGCAAATTAAGTTATTAATAGAAAAGAATATTTCTTGTAGTGAAGTACAAGTTTCCGGAGACGGGTGTAATATCAAGGCACTTGTTGTTAGTGAGGAATTTACAGGAAAAACGATGTTGGCGCGACAGCGTATGATTTATGCGGCGTTGGGTGACAGGATTGCTACTGGAGAAATACACGCGATATCTATTAATTCTTATACTCCAGAGCAATGGGCAGAGAAAAATGTTGAGTAAAACATTCTATAATAATTATTTTTTAACGAATTTAGAGTGTATTTTATGGACAAACTTTTAATCTCTGGTGGCGCTGTTCTCGATGGCGAAATTACAATATCGGGTGCAAAAAACGCGGCATTGCCAATCCTTGCGGCGACATTGCTCGCGGAAACACCGATGATTATTTCGAACGTACCTCATTTACAGGACGTGACTACGACCATGGAGTTGTTGGGACGCTTGGGTGTTCAGCTCCTGGTCGATGAAAAAATGCGCGTGGAAGTTGATGCCAGTGTGTTAACCAGTTATCAGGCGCCGTATGATTTAGTAAAAACCATGCGTGCGTCCATCTTGGTGTTAGGGCCACTGCTTGCGAGATTTGGTGAAGCTGAGGTTTCGTTGCCCGGCGGCTGCGCGATTGGTACTCGGCCGGTGAATTTGCACTTAAAAGGATTAGAGGCCATGGGGGCTGATATCCAAGTTGAGGGTGGTTATATAAAAGCGAAGGCTGAGCGGCTGCAAGGCGCGCGTATTTATCTGGATGTGGTTACGGTAACAGGTACCGAAAACCTGATGATGGCAGCTACCTTAGCCGATGGCATTACCATTTTGGAAAACGCGGCACGTGAACCCGAGGTGGTGGATGTCGCAAATTGTTTGAATGCAATGGGGGCGAAAATAACCGGAGCTGGAACAGACACGATTCAGATTGAAGGTGTTGCACGTCTGCATGGTGCTAAGCATACTATTTTACCTGATAGGATTGAAGCCGGGACCTACTTAGTCGGCGCCGCGATTACGCGTGGATGCGTAAAAATTAAGAACATAAATCCAAAATTATTAGACGCGGTGTTGGTCAAACTACGCGAAGCGGGTGCAGAAATCGAATGTGGGGACAATTGGATTCAATTGGACATGCACGGCAAGAGGCCGCGCGCTGTTGATGTTTATACCGCGCCTTATCCGGCCTTCCCGACGGATATGCAGGCGCAGTTTACCGCAATGAATAGTGTCGCAGAGGGTGTTAGCACGATTACTGAAACAGTATTCGAAAATCGTTTCATGCATGTGCAGGAGCTTCAGCGCATGGGTGCAAACATTAAGCTGGAAGGCAATACGGCGATTTGCCAAGGTGTTGCAGCATTGACCTCGGCGCCCGTAATGGCCACTGATTTACGCGCCTCTGCGAGTTTGGTGCTTGCCGGATTAGTTGCCAAGGAAGGTGATACTGTGGTTGAGCGTATCTACCATATAGATCGAGGGTATGAGCGAATCGAGGAAAAACTGGCGTCATTAGGCGCAAAAATCAAACGGGTACCGGCTTAATTGATTGAGAATAGCCACGAGACCAAATAGAATAAAGACCATGAAAGAGCAAATTACACTCGCGTTATCCAAGGGGCGTATTTATAAAGATACCTTGCCGTTATTGATGCACGCGGGCATTCAACCCTTAGAAGATCCAGAGACCAGTCGTAAGTTAATCCTTGACACCAACCACGCTAACATCAAGTTAGTGATCGTACGTGCTTCGGATGTGCCTACTTATGTCGAGTATGGTGGTGCCGATCTCGGGGTGGCGGGCAAAGATGTGCTCATGGAGCATGGCAGCAACGAACTCTATGAGCCTCTGGATTTAAAAATAGCAAAGTGTAAATTAATGGTGGCTGGCAAACCTGCAGTTAAATCGCAACGAGGGCGTTTGCGTGTTGCGACAAAGTTTGTGAATTGTGCCACAGAATATTATGCTGCCAAAGGCGAACAAGTAGAAATTATTAAGTTATATGGCTCGATGGAATTAGCGCCAATCGTTGGTTTGGCGGACAAAATTGTGGATGTGGTAGATACTGGGAATACCTTGCGCGCAAATGGCTTAGAACCTTTAGAGCATATTGCGGATATCAGCTCTAGGCTGGTCGTCAATAAAGCGTCAATGAAAACCAAATCGGCTACCATTAAAGAATTTATCCAGCGAATGTCTGAGGCAGTCGAGAAAATTTAATTTGAATACAATGAATATTAAGCAATTTAACGCGAGCGATAATGATTTCTGGGCAAACTTAGATAAGCTGATAGCCTGGGAAGGTGTGTCTGACGAAACAGTAATGAAAACGGTTAGTCAGATAATTCAGCAGGTACGCCAACGCGGCGATCAAGCATTAATAGAATATACGAATAAGTTTGATCGAACAACGTTTAAGACTCCAACTGATTTAGAAATTGGAAAAACAAGATTGCAACAAGCCTATGATGGTTTGAGTGACGATTATAAACAGTTACTTGAAAAATCCTCTGCGCGTATCCGTAGTTATCACGAACATCAGAAACAGGATTCTTGGACTTATACCGAAGCTGACGGAACGGTGTTGGGACAACAGGTTACGCCATTAGATAAAGTAGGCTTATACGTGCCGGGTGGCAAAGCCGCTTATCCTTCTTCCGTATTGATGAATGCGATTCCGGCAAAAGTAGCCGGTGTGCCCGAGCTTATCATGGTGGTGCCAACACCTGATGGATTACAAAATGAATTGGTACTCGCGGCGGCAGCGGTTTCTGGAGTGGATCGTGTTTTCTGTATTGGTGGAGCGCAAGCGATAGCTGCATTAGCTTATGGCACTGAATTGGTTCCGGCGGTTGCGAAGATAGTGGGCCCTGGTAATATTTATGTAGCCACGGCGAAGCGACAAATTTTCGGTGTGGCAGGTATTGACATGATTGCAGGGCCTTCTGAAATTCTGGTGATTTGCGACGGTAAAACAAATCCGGATTGGATTGCGATGGACTTGTTTTCGCAAGCTGAGCATGATGAAGATGCTCAGTCTATATTAATTTCACCTGACGCGGGTTTTATAGAGCGAGTAAAGCAAAGCATTGAAAAACTGTTGCCCGAAATGGAACGCAGTGAAATTATTCGCAAGTCATTACAGACCAGGGGAGGGCTAATACATGTCAAGGACTTGGCTGAAGCGGCAGAAATTTCGAATTATATTGCGCCCGAGCATTTGGAGTTATCGGTAGCCGATCCGCAAACGTACGTGAAAAGTATTCGCAATGCAGGTGCTATTTTTATGGGCCGATATACTGCCGAGGCGGTAGGTGATTATTGTGCGGGTCCCAACCATGTTTTACCGACCTCCAGAACGTCTCGTTTCAGTTCTCCTCTGGGCGTTTACGATTTTCAAAAACGATCAAGTTTAATTATGTGTTCCGAGCAAGGCGCCTCAAATTTAGGTGTGATAGCCGCGCAGTTTGCGCGAGGCGAAGGTTTAACAGCACATGCGCGATCAGCTGAGTTTCGCATACAAAGGACTTAGCGGTAGCCTTAAATAACGCGGAAAAAAAGTGTTATGTTTGACTCATTGATTAAACAATCTATTAAAGCTTTGCAAGCCTATCACGTACCTAATGCCAAAGGCATGCTAAAGCTTGATGCGATGGAGAACCCCTATTGTTTACCCGCTGAACTACAGCAACAGCTTGCTGAAGCGTTAGCGGTTGCAGATATTAATCGTTATCCCGACCCTGCCTCCAAAGAACTCGTGGCTACTTTAAAGTTAGCGATGGAGATCCCTAATGAGGCAGAGGTATTGCTGGGTAATGGATCGGATGAAATTATTCAAATTATCGCGATGGCTGTTGCGGAGCCTGATCGATTGATACTGGCTCCCGAACCCAGTTTTAGTATGTACCGTATGATTGCATTGTGCGTGGGTATGCGTTACGAGGGGGTACCCTTAGACAATGATTTTGGTCTGAATCTTTCGCAGATGTTGCAGACGATCAAAGAGCAAAAACCGGCCGTGGTATTTATTGCTTACCCCAATAATCCGACTGGCAATTTATTTGATCGTGAAGACATAAAAGCGATCATTGAGCAGAGTCCTGGTTTGGTGGTTGTGGATGAGGCATATCATGCTTTTGCAGATGATAGTTTTATGCACGAACTTGCACATTATCCGAATTTATTGGTGTTGCGTACTGTTTCGAAAATGGGCTTAGCAGGATTGCGCCTAGGTTTGTTAGCCGCTCATCCTCAGCTCATTGATGCATTCAATAAGGTCAGGTTGCCTTATAATATTAATGTGTTGACGCAGATAAGTGCCAAGTTTGCATTTGATCACAAACACGTGTTTGATCGACAAACAGTACAGATTAAACAAGATCGCGCCCTTTTATTTGAGGCCTTGAGTGGTTTTTCATCTTTGCGTGTTTTTCCTTCTAAAGCTAATTTTATTTTATTTAAGACCGAACCTGAAAAATCTGAAATAATTTTTGCTGCCTTAAAGTCCGATGGAATATTGATTAAGACCTTAAATAAACAGGCAGGGTTGTTAACGGATTGTTTACGTGTAACGGTAGGGACGCCGGAAGAAAATGCAAAATTTTTAGCGTCTTTAGAGAAGGTGTTAGATCGGCTTAAAGATTCCAATGGTGTAAAACGTCAAGGAGTTACCCAGTGAAAAATCGTCAAGCATCGGTGTCGCGTGACACGCTTGAAACTCAAGTTACAGTATCCATTAACTTGGATGGTTCAGGCAAAAGCCAATTAGACACGGGTATTCCTTTCTTGGAGCACATGTTAGAACAGGTAGCTCGGCATGGTTTGCTTGATCTCGACATTAAGGCAAAAGGTGATTTACATATTGATGCGCATCACACGGTGGAGGATATCGGGATTACACTGGGTCAGGCATTTAGTAAATCGCTGGCGGATAAAAAAGGCATCCGCAGATATGGCCATGCCTATGTTCCATTAGACGAAGCCTTGAGTCGGGTGGTGATTGATTTTTCCGGGCGACCGGGTTTGCAGTTTCATGCGGAGTTTGCGCGTGGCAGTATTGGTTCTTTTGATGTTGAGTTGTTTTACGAGTTTTTTCAAGGATTTGTGAATCATGCCCATGTTACATTACATATCGATAGTCTTCGTGGCCGAAATGCACATCATATTGCAGAGACAATTTTCAAAGCCTTTGGGCGCGCAGTGAGAAATGCCGTGGAAATCGATCAGCGAATCGGCGACAGCATTCCTTCTACCAAAGGCAGTTTGTAAGCTCACATGAATACGATTGCTATTATTGATTATGGTATGGGCAACTTGCATTCAGTGGCTAAAGCACTAGAGCTTGTGAGTGATAATGCAAAGATAATTATTACCAATCAAGCGCGTGATATAAAGATGGCATCCAGAGTATTGTTTCCGGGTGTTGGAGCAATTCGTGATTGTATAGATAGCCTTGAGCAATTAGCGCTGCATGACGCGATCAAAACGGCAGTGGCAGAGAAGCCGGTATTAGCAGTTTGCGTGGGCATGCAAGCGATAATGGATTTTAGCGAAGAAAATGAGGGCACTCATTGTTTGGGTCTCTTGCCGGGTAAGGTGAAGTTATTTCCCGCGGGTATGCAGGCGCCGGATAATGGAAACCGCCTGAAAATTCCGCATATGGGCTGGAATCAGGTGCATCAAGCGATGGATCATGTATTGTGGAAGGGTATTGCACAGAATAGTCGATTTTATTTTGTCCATAGTTATTATGTATCGGCTGCTGCTGATAATGTGGTCGTGGGTTCAACCGAATATGGTATTGGGTTTTCTTCGGCATTAGCCAAGGAAAATCTTTTTGCGGTACAGTTCCATCCGGAAAAAAGTCAGCATGCTGGACTCATGTTATTGAAAAATTTTGTTAATTGGTCGCTGGGTTAGAGAGAGGCAAGAGCAATGCTAGTAATACCTGCTATTGATTTAAAAGATGGTCATTGTGTCCGTTTGCGTCAAGGCGAGATGGGTGACTCTACGGTATATTCGGAAGATCCTGTCGAGATGGCGGGCCGATGGGTGCAAGCCGGTGCGCGGCGTATTCACATCGTTGACTTAAACGGTGCGTTTGCCGGCAAGCCGGTTAATGGCAAAGTGATACATGATATTGTAGAGGCTTTTCCAGATGTTCCGATTCAGGTGGGTGGGGGGATTCGAGATGAAGATACCATACAAGCTTATCTGGATGCGGGTGTACAATATGTGATTATCGGAACCAAGGCGATTAATGCGCCGCACTTTGTCGATGACATTTGTGTGGAATTTCCGGGGCATATCATCGTTGGTTTGGATGCTAAAAATGGCAAAGTTGCGATTGATGGTTGGTCAAAGCTATCGCATCATGATGTGATTGATATGGCTCAGCGGTTTGAAAAAATAGGTGTTGACTCGATTATTTATACGGATATTGGGCGCGACGGTATGATGAATGGCGTGAATATTGAGTCTACCGTAAAACTGGCTCAAGCGATTGCAATTCCAGTGATCGCATCCGGAGGAATTACTAATCTTGATGATATTCGCGCGCTGTGTGCGGTACAAGAAGAAGGTATCATGGGCGCAATTACGGGTCGCGCGATTTATGAAGGAAGCTTGGATTTTGCCGAGGCACAAGTTCTTGCGGATGATTTGCAGGCAAATTAAAGGGTGAATGTGTGGGTTTAGCAAAGAGAATCATACCCTGCTTAGATGTCGATCGTGGTCGTGTTGTTAAAGGTGTAAAGTTTGTCGATATTCGAGATGCGGGCGATCCCGTTGAAATCGCAAAGCGCTATGATGAGCAAGGCGCTGATGAGATCACTTTTCTTGATATTACGGCGAGTTCGGATGATCGAGAGACGATGGTGCATGTTGTCGAGCAGGTTGCCGGCCAGGTTTTTATTCCATTAACCGTCGGTGGTGGTATTCGCAAAGTTGAGGATATTCGGCGGATGTTAAATGCCGGAGCTGATAAAGTTGCGATTAATACCGCTGCGGTATTTAATCCAGAGTTTGTCAAAGAAGCCGCTGAAAAGTTTGGCTCGCAATGCATTGTGGTAGCGATTGATGCAAAAAAAGTGAGTCTTCCTGGTGCGCTTAACCGCTGGGAAATTTTTACCCACGGAGGTCGCAAAGCGACAGGCTTAGACGCGATCGAGTGGGCTGAAAAAATGCTTGAGTATGGTGCGGGAGAAATTTTATTAACCAGTATGGATAGAGATGGCACCCGGGAAGGATTTGATATTGAGCTGACTCGGGCGATTAGCGAGGCCGTGTCTATACCGGTGATTGCCTCCGGTGGTGTGGGTAATTTGGATCATTTGTCTGCAGGGATTATTCAAGGCAAGGCCGATGCGGTATTGGCGGCAAGTATATTTCATTTTGGCGAATACACGATGAACCAGGCTAAGCAGCGTATGCGCCAAGCCGGTATCGAAGTGCGTCTATAGAGGTCGATCAATGCAGGTCATTAGTTGGCTAGAGCAAATTAAATGGGATGCCTCCGGACTCGTACCGGTGATTGCCCAGGATGCGCTATCAGGTCAGGTTTTGATGTTTGCATGGATGAATCGTCAAGCTTTGGAAAAAACCGTGGATTCCGGCGAAGCGGTTTATTGGTCGCGTTCGCGAAATAAGTTGTGGCATAAAGGTGAAGAATCCGGTCACTTGCAAAAAGTCAAAGCGTTGCGACTGGATTGCGATAATGATGTCATCTTACTGAAAATTGAACAGCTGGGTGGAATTGCGTGTCATACGGGTCGGCAAAGCTGTTTTTTCAAGCAGTTGCAAGATGCTGAGTGGCAGTTTGTGGAGCCGGTGTTAAAGAGTCCAGAAGATATCTATGGAAAATAAGAATACTTTGCAAAATCTGGCCGTTGTGCTGGAAGATAGAAAATCTGCAGATGCAGATACCTCTTATGTTGCATCTTTATATGCCAAGGGCTTGGATGAAATTCTCAAAAAAATTGGTGAAGAAGCTGCAGAAACGATTATCGCGGCAAAGAACCAAGATAATACACAAATTGTTTATGAGACCGCAGACTTATGGTTCCATACTTTGGTTTTATTAGCCCAGCGTGGCTTAGGCCCAGACGATGTATTAGCGGAACTGGATAGACGTTTTGATTTATCTGGCATTGAAGAGAAAAAATCACGCAGTACATAATGAAGAAATGGCCGATATTTAATCATTTATGTATAATGGTTCGAATAATGAGGTTCTTGCAAAATACCTAGGAGCTTGTCTATTCTCGGACAGCCTCCTAGGTAACGCTATGGAAGCGATGTAGTTCACAAGGAACATCGCTTCTGGCGTTTTGCGAGAGCCTCTCATTAGAGAGTTTATATTTAAGGAGAGGGTTATGGGTGGTATTAGTATTTGGCAGTTGTTAATCATCCTAGTCATCGTGCTGTTATTGTTTGGTGCCAAGAAGCTGAGATCTGTCGGTGGTGACTTAGGCTCAGCCTTAAAAGGTTTTCGTTCTGCGATGAAGGACGGCGAAGGCGAAGCCAATGCCGATAAAAAGCCCGCTGATACGATTGAAAAGCCGAGTGACAACGATGCGATCGATGTCAAAGTAAGGCAAGAAAGTGAAGCGAAAAAATCAGATAGTAAGAAGGTCTAATATTGCGAATATTTTTTTGCTGCTATGTTTGATATTGGTTTTTGGGAATTAGCGATAATAGGTATTGTTGCGCTTGTTGTGGTAGGTCCTGAGCGTTTGCCAGGGCTTATTCGCACGGCAGGGCATTGGTCAGGGAAAATCCGGCAAATGGCAAGCAGTGTAAAAAGTGATTTGCAGCACGAAATCGATAAGGTTGAGACCTTGCAAGAAAAGCTTAAAGAGCAAGAAGAAATGCTTGCGCGGCATAATATACTCATTAAAGACTCATTATCTATGTCAGCTAAAAATAAACAGCAAGACCAGGCTGACGTGACAAGTTCAAGTGTTACTGCCACTGATGATAACAGTAACAACAGCAATGCTGATAGCCGTGCACTGCCTGATGAAAAGCATTCCACTCATTCCAACGATTCGGCAATTCAGCAAAAATCCCCAGTTAATGAAAAAACAGGATAGATATAGTTCGCTTAGAGATTTACCGCTGGTTTCTCATTTAGTAGAGATGCGGGATCGACTATTAAAAGTTTTGCTTGCGATACTCGTTATTTTTCTAATGCTCATGCCATTTGCGAACGACATCTATGTCTTTGTCGCTTCACCGCTAATGGCTCAATTACCTGTCGGTACTTCAATGATAGCGACGGATGTGGCTTCGCCGTTTTTCACGCCGTTTAAGCTTACTCTCGTATTGTCAATTTTTCTATCAATGCCATTGATACTTTATCAAGTTTGGGGTTTTATCGCGCCAGGTTTGTACAAACATGAGCGACGTTTGGTGTTGCCGTTGCTTGCATCGAGTTCTTTGCTGTTTTATATGGGTGCTGTGTTTGCGTATTACGTCGTATTTCCGCTGGTGTTTGGTTTTTTTACGAGTACTGCGCCCGATGGCGTTGCGGTGATGACAGATATTAGTAAATATCTCGATTTTGTTTTGAAAATGTTTTTTGCATTTGGTTTATCGTTTGAAGTACCGATAGTGATTGTCGTTTTAGTTTGGACCGGTATATCTACTCCTGAGTCTTTAGCTGAAAAAAGACCTTATATGATTATCGGTGCATTTATTATTGCCATGTTGTTAACACCTCCAGATGTTATTTCACAGACTTTGCTTGCAGTGCCAATGTTAGTATTATTTGAAGTAGGTTTGATATGTTCAAGAAGAATTAAGCCAAAATCAAATGATGATGATTCGGTTGATGATGTTGCTTCTGATGCGCACAGTGTTGATCCTGGTCAGTCGCCTTCTATGGATGAAGCGTTTAAGGCGGCTGAGCAAGAAGAGATTAAGCTCGATAAAGATGGTAATTTCAAAAAAGACGGTTGAGTGTTTATTGCCTTTTCTTTTCAATAATTGGGCGTTGCTCTGTGATCGTAGAGACGGTTATTTTTTTACCATTACGCAACGCGGATATCGCTATATTAGATCCCGGCGGGGATTTAGAGATTAGTTTAACGGCGTGTCTACCATCCTCGATTTCAGTCCCTTGAATGGCAACAATAATATCTCCGGGTTTCATGCCTGCTTTGTCTGCAGGGCCTTGTCTTAGTACGCCCGCAACAATGACTCCTTTTGCCTCATTGAGATTAAATGATTCGGCCAACGCAGGAGAAATATCTTGAATCTCGATGCCAATCCAGCCACGAATGACGTGTCCCTTTTCAATGATTTGCTCAGTGATGTCTTTGGCGGAAGTAATGGGGATTGCAAAGCCGATTCCCTGAGATCCGCCAGAGCGCGTGAATATCGCGGTGTTAATACCGATTAAGTGTCCGTATGCATTAATCAGTGCTCCTCCAGAGTTTCCGGGGTTTATCGCGGCATCGGTTTGGATAAAGTTTTCAAATGTGGTTAATCCGAGCCGGTCACGACCTGTGGCGCTCACAATGCCCATCGTGACCGTTTGCCCAACCCCAAAAGGATTGCCAATAGCAAGTACGACATCGCCGACTTCGAGTACATCGGATTGTCCTAGGGTAATGGAAGGTAAATTAGGTAATTCTATTTTCAGAACGGCGACATCAGATTCAGGATCAGTTCCGACAACCGTGGCTTTGGTATTTCTGCCATCTTGCAGCGCGATTTGTATTTCGTCGGCGCCTTGAATGACATGGTTATTGGTGAGTAGATAGCCTTGGCTGCTGATAATAACCCCTGAACCCAGCGAGTTTTCTAGTCTGTCCCTGGGGCCTTCGGGTGGCTCATCGCCAAAAAAACGTTTAAATATGGGGTCATTGCGGAATGGGGATAAGTTTTTTGGCGCTTTTTTCGTGGTGTATATATTGACGACTGCAGGCGCGGCGTTTTTAACCGAGGCGGCGTAGGAGACGGTTTGCGAGTCGTTGTTTATATGCTCTTCAGCGAGTTCTTTTGCATCTTCCTTTGATATTTCAATGAACTGGGCAACATCGGTATTTTCGCCTAAAAAATAGGCCAAAATGAAAGCTAATGCGGCGCCGATTAGCGCGAATTTTCCTATCGTTTTAAGGGTGGCTAGGAGTTCATTGTTTTCAGACATATTGGAGGTATTTCCTATTGGTCAGCTTAATCAGTAATAGATGATTATATTGGATTTGTGGCGTAAGCATGGTAATTTATTTTTTTACTCTTTTTAAAGTGGGCAAGTTTAGATGGCGTTGGTAAAAGAGATGGTGGAGTTTTTGAACGCTGAATTGACTATTGATCAATTTAAAGACTACTGTCCGAATGGTTTGCAGGTTCAAGGTAAGGATGAAGTTCAGAAGGTAGTCACTGCCGTCACCGCGTCATTAGCCGTGTTGGCGCAAAGTGTTGAGCTAGGTGCGGACGTGTTGCTGGTGCATCATGGGTATTTTTGGAATGGCGAAGATCAGTGTATCGCGGGCATGCAGCGGGCGCGCATCAAATGCCTGTTAGAAAATGACGTTAATTTGCTTGCCTATCATCTTCCGTTAGACGCACATCCAGAATATGGAAATAATGCGCAGCTTGCAAAAATATTAGGTATCGCGCCAGCAGGAACCTTATGTGGTGAAGCCGGGTTAGTTAGTGTGGGAAGTTTTAAAAAGAAGTTATCTGCGAGTGAGCTTGCTCGCTTGATCAACGTAAAGCTAAATCGTGAACCCGTGCATATTAAAGGGAGCGTGGAGCATGTGCAGAAGCTGGCTTGGTGCACAGGAGGTGCGCAGAATTATTTCAAAAATGCAATTGATGCCGGTGTTGATGCTTATATTTCGGGAGAAGTTTCTGAGCAAAGTTATCATCTTGCTAAAGAAAGTGGTGTTCACTATTTCGCCGCTGGGCATCATGCAACAGAGCGTTATGGGGTGCAGGCGCTCGGTGAATTATTGTCCAGAAAATTTGCTGTAGAACATGTTTTTGTCGATGAGAATAATCCTATTTGAATTAAAGGCGTATTAAGTGTGCAGGTTAATTATGTGCATGATTTGCCAAATCTTAATGAGTTTAGGTCGCTTTTTTGTGCGATTTTATTCCAGATGATCAGGCCTATAAATTAGCAAATGCTAATAAAAATAAAACCTTAGCTGGGTTTTGCGAGTGAAAAATAATTGACAGTTTTCGTTGACAATTAGCATGCACATAGCTAGCATCGGTTTCACTAAATAAATAATAATAAGTAAATAGCATTACATTTGTTAATCAAAGAAAATTTTAATAGCTTGTTGTTACATGAGGGAGGAACTCACGGCTAACAAGCATGAACGAAAAAACAATGCTTCGTTCTTTCGCTATTTGGGCGTTACGCCCTAAGTTATTCAGTAAATTTCAATTCGTATTTGATAATCAATTGCAGGAGGAATTCTGCGATAGGGTCTTTTGTTTTTTTGTAATTATTGGTTGCCATAACTTTTATGTGGCAATTGTTTTGAGGGTAGGAAATACGCTTCTTAGATTGTTTTAAAGATCGTTTTTCCATTATGGAGAGGTTAAATGCCGCGATGACAGCGACAAAAAAAATGAAATTCATGGTGTCAGTATTTGCGTTAGTAGCATTAGCGTTCGTGTTGCCAGCTACCACTTTTGCAGAGCTTCCTGTTCCAGCACATATCAATCCGCCCGTGGGTGAACATACTGGTGAGCATGTCCCGCAGCCTATTGATTTTCCACATGATCGACATGTGAATGATATGAAAATCAATTGTATGTATTGCCATACTTATGCGCGGCGCAGTCCAGTAGCTGGGATTCCCCCTACCAGTAAGTGCATGGGATGTCACAAAATTATTGCTACTGACAAACCAAGAATTCAACAATTAACTGAATATTGGGAAAAAGGTGAGTCACCTAAGTGGAAAAAAGTACATGATGTGCCCGACTACGTTCATTTTTCCCATGAAAAGCATATAAGAAAATTTGTCGATAAAGCAGACTTTCCCGTTGAAGATGTTCAGCAAGTATGCGGTTTATGTCATGGCGAAGTTAGGGCGATGACAGTGGCCGAAAAAGTGAAGCCACTGAATATGGGTTTTTGTGTTCGTTGCCACGAAGCAAATGGTGGTCCGGGTGATTGCTGGAAGTGTCATAAGTAGTCTTGCGCTAACCACAGAGAAAATATACATAGGATGAAGATGATGAAAGGCGTAAAAGTTAATCGCAGAAACTTCTTAAAGATGCTGGGTTGGGGTGGCGCAGGTACAGCGCTAGCAGGTTGTGATTTACCGACCACAGTAACGCTTGAAGAAGGTAAAGAAGAAGTTGTGTCGTATTTATTGCCGGAAGAATATGTTATTCCGGGCATTGGCGTATGGTATGCGTCGACGTGTACCCAGTGTGATGCAGGTTGTGGTCTTCATGGTCGAGTGCGTGAAGGTCGTGCGCTTAAGCTGGAAGGCAACCCAGACTCGCCGATAAATAATGGCAATACTTGCATGATGGGGCAGTCTGGTGTGCAAACACATTACAACCCTGATCGTGTGACAAGTCCGATGATGCGCAAAGGTAATAGCTTGCAAGCGGTCTCGTGGGATGAGGCGATGGCCGAATTGGGCAAACAAGTATCGAGTGTATCCGGAGATAGGTTTGCTTTGGTGTCAGGAGCCGTAAGTGGTCATCAGTCCGTATTGACGTCTGAGTTGTTGTCGAAAGTAGGCTCAAAAAATCACTTTGTATATGAGACGATTAACACTTCGGTTTGGCAGGCTGTTGCCAAAGATATGCTTGGGGATGCAATGCCAGTCATTCGATATGATAAAGCAGGTGTTATTCTCTCATTTGGCGCTGACTTTTTAGCGACGTGGATGTCACCGGTGCATAACGCGGGTGAATACGCAAAGTTTAGACAAGGCAATCGGGGCGTTTTGATTCAAGTAGAGCCTAAAATGACCCTAACCGGTGGCAACGCGGATTTGTGGGTGCCTGCTGCTCCGGGAACTGAAGGTGTGCTTGCTTTGGGTCTTGCGAACTTTATTGTAAGTCGAGGCTGGAATAAGGTTGAAATTCCTGCAAATGTTAAATCTGAGCTTGCACAATATAGTCTAGATAAAGTAGAAAAAATTACCGGTATCCAAGGTTCGAAAATCAAACGCATAGCGAGCTTGCTTTCCGAACGTGGCCCAGGCCTAGTGCTCGCTGGGCAGTCTGCGGTTGGTCAAGCAAAAGGCTATGAAGCGGCTTCAGCTGCAATGTTGCTCAATATTATTATGGGGTCGATTGGTACGACCATCGAGCCATCTGTCGCTTTTCCCGAAAATGCGCTTGCTGCAAAGCCGGGTAGTACTTCTAGTCTTAAAGCATTTTCCGAAGGCTTGGCGAATAATAAATATGATGTTGTTTTCTTCCATAATGCAAATCCTGTTTATTCGGCACCAAAGTCTTTGGGTGTAGCATCGGGTTTAGAGCAGGTCAAATTTAAAGTTGCGTTCACTATGTTTCCCGATGAGACGGCGATGAACGCAGACTTAGTATTGCCGTTGAATTCCGCAATCGAAGATTGGGGTACTCATGTCGCTGCTTATCAAGGGGGTTCTGCGAGCATGAGTTTGCAGCAGCCTTTAATGGAGCCAATCCACAAAGACACCAAAGGCTTTGGTGATATTATGGTTTCATTGTTAGCGCAATTGGATGAGAGCTATAAACAATTTCCTGATTATTATGCCTATCTACGTACTTCAGTGAAAAACATGCCTGCGGAATTAACCGGGGGTGTTATTGCGTCAGATGAATCTTTTTGGAATGGGTTGCTGCAAAAAGGTGTGCTAAAAACACCGGGTGTTGTAGGAAATTTTTCTCCGGCTTTATCGGTTGCGGAGGTCGATGATGGCAGTGCTCATGTTGATAATAATTCGTTAACCCTAATACCTTCTGCGCGTTTAGGTTTATGGGATGGGCGGCATGCAAACGTTCCTTGGTTGCAAGAGGCTCCTGATCAAATATCCAAAGTGGTATGGGATTCATGGGCAGAATTGCATCCCTATACGGCTGGCAAAATGAATTTACACGATGGAGATATTGTAAAAATTGAATCTGCGAGTGGTTCGATTGAAACGCAGGTTTATATTACTAAGGCGATACATCGTGGAGCGATTTCAGTTCCTATGGGGCAGGGGCATAAAGAATATGGTCGATATGCCAAAGGTACTGGAGAGAATTCCTTGTCAATTTTAGACCCGGTTTTTGATCAAAACACGGGTGAGTTAGCGACTCATGCAACCAAAGTTAAGGTCAGCAAAACACGCAAAAGCCAAATATTGATCAAGATGGGTGGTAGCGATGTGCAAATGGGAAGATCTTTTGTGCGCACTATTTCTACTGACCAATTACGACGCACTGAAGGGGGGGCCTAAGCATGTCGCTTAGTAATATCTTAAATAATATATCCAGATTTCGTCAGGATGCTGAGTCGGAACGCTACGGACATCATGATTACGAACATCGTTTTGGGATGGCGGTCGATCTCGATATGTGTATCGGCTGTAATGCTTGTTCAACGGCTTGTTACGCAGAAAATAATTTACCAGTCGTTGGCAAAGACTATTTTGAGCAAGGTCAAGCCATGCATTGGATGCGTATCGAGCGCTATTGGGATGATGAGGATTTAGAATATCCTGAGCAAGGCGCTAGTTTTATACCCATGATGTGCCAGCAGTGTGGCGCAGCGACTTGTGAGCCTGTTTGCCCCGTAGCCGCGACTTATCATACGCCAGATGGATTAAATGCCCAGGTTTATAATCGTTGCATCGGATCTCGATATTGCAGTAATAACTGTCCTTACCGTGTGCGTTATTTCAATTTTTGGTCATATTATGAAAGTTCATGGCCGAAACCGTTAGACCAACAATTAAACCCGGATCTTTCAGTTCGCGATAAAGGTGTTATGGAAAAATGCACTTTTTGTATTCAGCGGATTCGTGTTGCTAAAGATTCCGCAGCGCGAGAAGAGCGCGTGATGATTGATGGCGACGTAATAACGGCTTGTGCGCAAGCATGTCCCACGAACGCAATTGTTTTTGGGGATACCATGGATCCAACGAGTCAAGTTAGCTTAGCCTGGAAAAAACATGAAGTGAACCGTGGGCCTTATACGCATAGGAAAGAAAAAAGCGATGAGGAAATTCGTGGTTACCGTGTTTTTGATGAGTTGAACCTTGATCCTTCCGTGATGTATTTGGAAAGAGTTAGGGATTCTGAGGTTTAGGGTTTGATAACAAGCGCGTTGTTTGACATTAAAAAGGAAACGCCATGAGTCAGGTAATAGAAGACAAAGTTATTGATGAAAACTTAAAGTGGTCGCAAATCAATCATGATTTGATTCGCACCATGGAGACACCAGGAAAGATGTGGTGGACAGCAGTGTTAGTGTGTGTGGCAATGGTTGCCGTTGCCGTTGCAGCGGAGATCTACCAGTATCGGCATGGTTTGGGTTCTGTCGGCCTGAATAATCCACACATGTGGGATATGTATATTGCTACATTCGTATTCTGGATTGGGATGAGTCACGCGGGTACATTGTTATCGGCGATTTTACATATTCTTCACGCTCAATGGCGTAAACCCATCTATCGGTTTGCGGAAGCAATGACCACGTTCTCATTGATGACTGCGGGATTTTTTCCGATGATCCATCTAGGACGTGTATGGAATTTGTATTGGGTTCTGCCTTATGTGAGTGATCGTGGGATTTGGCCTAATTTCCGCTCTCCGCTGGTTTGGGATGCGTTTGCGATCAGTACTTATTTATCCGCTTCGGCATTGTTTCTGGTCATCGGAATGATTCCGGATATGGCCGTGTTGCGCGATCATACAAAAGGTTGGCGCAAAAAAGTATACGGGATTATGGCCCTCGGATGGCGTGGTGATGATAGGCAGTGGAGAAACTTCCGTCGCACTTATATGTTGATGGCTTGTTTTCTAATACCGTTGGCAATATCTGTTCACTCTATCGTATCTTCGGATTTTGCAATGTCGATTATGCCCGGTTGGCATATAACGACTTTCCCTCCTTACTTTGTAGCAGGTGCATTGTATTCAGGCTGTGCGGCAATCATGACTCTGTTTATTATTCTTCGTTATTTTTATCGTTGGGAAGAATATATGACGAAAAATATTATGGAGAAAACGGCTAAGTTAACTTTCGCAATTGCCATGGTTTGGACTTACCTCAATCTTATCGAGTTTTCCGCAACTTGGTACGGACATAATATGTACGATAAGGAGTTGTTGATCGATAAGGCAACAGGGGCTTATGCGGGTATATTTTGGACCATGATATTCTGTGGGATGGTAGCACCGTTTGCGCTTGTGTTTCAGAGTTGGCGAAGGCATATGCCCACGATGTTTGTGGTATCCATCATTCTGCAAATAGGTATGTTCGTTGAGCGCTGGATGATTGTGGCGCCAACGTTGGCGATGTCACATGCGCCGCATCAATGGGATGTGTTATGGGGATCGGTAATCGAATGGGGCATTGTCTTTGGTAGTTTTGGCTGGTTCTCATTACTCTTCTTATTGTTTTGCAAGTTCTTACCCGCTATCTCAACTTATGAAGTGAAAGAGTTATGTTTTCACCTTAAGCATGAAATTGAAGAAGAAAAACGCGAAGCTGAGCAAAAAGCGAAAAGCGCATCGGCTGCCGGATCACCACAACCTGTTTCAGGTTCACCAGGCTTGGAGGGTGCATAAAATGTCGAAACATCGATTATTAGCTATGTTCAAGGATTTCGATGACGCTATTGAGTGCATTGAAGGAATTAAGGCAGGTAAACTTAATGGAATGGAGATCAATGACGTCACCGTGTTGTCACCGATAGAGCATCCGGATATTGACGAAATTCTTGGGCCACGGCCGATTAATATTCAGAAGTTTACTTTCATGGGCGCCATATTTGGTTGTACATTTGGTTTCTTCTTCCTGTCATCTGCGCAAGCGAGTTTTCTGGTGCAGCCACAGGGAGGAAAGGCTGTTGTACCATTTCCTACAAATTTTGTTTTGATGTATGAAATGCTTATCTTTTTTGCGGTTTGGACGACGGTCATCACCTTTCTTTTTCTTGCTGGTTTATTGCGTAAGCGGGGATCTCTCTATAGCGAGAAATTAACCGTAGATGAGATTGGATTGATGATGGAAGTTGACGAGCATCAGCTGGAAAACTTTAGATCATTCTTTAAAGATAATAAGTCAATTGAAATTCGAGAAGAGAAAGTCTGATGAAATTGAGAAATATAGTTTTGTTGACGTCAGCATTGCTTATGTCTACCAACGCTTTTGCTTGGCCATGGTCTACAGATATGATGAATCAGCCAAATATTAAGCCTCAAGAGGGCACTCCTGCACCATTTCCTAAACGGTCGATACCGGTTCAAGGTATTCCAACTGAAGTGGCAAACAGAGAGGAAGCCAAAACATTGCAAAATCCGGTTCCGGTGTCCGCTGACTCCGTTAAAAAAGGTCGTTATCTTTATACGGTATATTGTTCCGCATGCCATGGCTTGACAGGCCGGGCTGATTCACCAATCAGTCCAAAGATTGGTGCGATTGATTTAACGACCGAGTATGTGCAGGATTCCTTAGCTGAGGGTTGGATTTATGGAACGATTACTTTTGGCAGTGTCATTATGCCGGCTTATGGCAAGCCCGGTGAGGGTGGTGGTTCGAATGACTTGTCAGTGACAGAGCGTTGGCATGTTGTTAACTATGTCAGGAATCAGTTGGTCAAAGACGCGGCAGGCAGTGCAACTGCAAGTGCTGAATAATAACTTTATACGAAGGGTGGGAATATAATATGGAAGATTTTGGGAGCTGGTCAGTTCTTACGACTAATTTTCTGATCGTCCTTTACTTGGCTATTAATGGCGTGACGCTTGCTGCAATACTACATCTAGTAAACGGCAAATGGCGTTTTAAAGTAAGAACGATTGCTGTATCACTTGCTGCACTTTTCCCTGTAGCATTTGTATTACTGATTATTTTATTGATGAATGGGGAGCAAACATTTCAGTGGCTAGCCGATGCTAGAAATGGCGGGGGGCATGATCATCACATGCCAGGTTGGCATAATTATACCTTCCTTGTTACTCGACAAATTGTTGGGTTTCTTACCGTAGTTGCATTGTATGGTTACTTTATAAAGTATCAGCATGAGGCTATTATTGATGCGAGTTATGAAGCGCAGCGGCGCTTTCGTAATATTGCGTTGTTGATTCCATTTGTCTACGTCATTTATGCGACGATGGTGTCTTGGGATTTCGAAATGACGATGG
>CAZWUO010000013.1:0-38127 GCA_964636675.1 uncultured Ectothiorhodospiraceae bacterium | reverse complement strand
CCTACTTTTGGTGTTCTACCTCCTGCATCCATGCAGTCGTCTGCATGCCGTCCAATTGCAGATTCTAGGATAAAGATCTATGTCTTTTTATCCGCAACATTTTTTGTATTTTTTCCCGCTGCCACAAATACAAGGGTCATTACGCCCAGTTTTTGCAGTATTGCGTGTTGGTAACGGTTTGGCTTTTCCATCGAGGTAAAACCAATGCTCATTTTCTTTGATAAAAGAACTTTTTTCTCGCATCGCATGTTTTGTATTATGCGTCTCATAGTGGGCGATAAAGTCGACCGTTCCCGTATTGTCATCAGGCTTGCCGCCCTCTATTTCGAGTATTTCTAGGTTTATCCAATTAATATTGTCTGCGTCAAAGCCTTTGTAGCTGGTACGGGTTGTTACATGGTAAGTTTTTTCGAGATAGGCTAACTTATTTTGAGAATATGCTGTAAAGCGCGAACGCATGAGTTCTTCAGCCGTTTGTGGTATTTCATTTCCGGAAATAAAGCGGCTACAGCAAACTGCAAGTTCGTTGTTAGATCCGCAAGGGCAGGCTGGCATTAATTATTTCTCTTATAAATAAATTTTTTCGGTGGTTAGTACAGCAACCATATTATATTGACGGAGTAGTTTATGCGAGGCTTTCCAGAGATTTTTCGATAATTTCTAGCACTTGGTCTATTTCTGCTTTAGTGATGATGAGCGGAGGGGTGAGTCGAACAACCGTTTCATGCGTTTCCTTGGTGAGTAATCCTTTATTCATTAATGCTTCGCATATTGCCCTCGCCGATGCTCTTTCAGGATTAATTTCTAAGCCTATCATTAGTCCCTTGCCGCGAACTTCAGCGATTAACGGGCTGCCGATGTTGCGCAAACTGCTGATAAAATATTCTCCAAGTTTTGCCGCTTGCTCGGGCAGACGTTTTTCAATAGTTACATTCAGTGCTTCTAGTCCTACGGCAGCGCCGAGCGGATTGCCGCCGAAGGTACTTCCATGGTCGCCGGGCTGAAAAACTTCCATGACTTCTCGACTGGCGAGAAACATGGAAACCGGAAGAATGCCGCCACCGAGTGCTTTGCCTAATATGACGCCATCGGGCTGCACGTGATCGTGTTCGCTGGCAAGAAATCGCCCGGTTCTGCCTAAGCCTGTTTGTATTTCATCGCAAATAAGCAAAACATTTTTTTCTCGGCATATGCGTGCACATTCAGCAAGATATCCATTCGGTGGAATAATAATGCCACCTTCGCCTTGTATCGGTTCGACTAAAAAGGCAGCCGTGTTATTGGTAATGGCTGCATCAAGGGCTGCGCTATCGCCGAATGGAATATTTTTGAATCCAGGGGTAAACGGGCCGAAACCGTTTTTGTATTGTTCTTCACTGGAAAATCCGACGATGGTAATTGTGCGGCCATGAAAATTTCCTGCACAAGTTATAATTTCAGCTTTATTTGCAGGAACGCCTTTTTTGGTATATGCCCATTTGCGCGCGGCTTTAAGCGCGGTTTCTACCGCTTCGGCACCGGTATTCATGGGTAGCGCCATGTCTTGTCCAGTGATTGAGCAAGCTTTTTCGAGGAAAGGGGCGAGCTTAGCGGTGTAAAAAGCCCGTGAAACAATCGCGAGTTGCGCAGCTTGGGCATTTAAAGTTGCGATAAGTCGAGGGTGGCCATGACCGTGGCTGACTGCAGAATAAGCACTCATCATATCGATATAGCGTTTACCTTGCTCATCCCACACATGAATACCTCGACCACGCGCTAATACCACCGGCAGGGGTTCGTAATTATGGGCGCAAAAACGTTTTTCTTGGTTAATAATACTCATAGTTTTCCTTATACGGGGTGATGCCAATTAAGCGTATCATGCTGTCTAGTACATCAACCGCATTATATTAACGGATTTAGCGCGCCTTGCCTAAAAAGCACCTATTGTTGGTGCCCCGAATGCTGTCAGACCAACTGAACCGTCAACAGACCTTAGTTACGTGCTTAAAATACGCTTTGGGCAAGGCTAATTGCCAGCTTTGCCGTTTTGCTTTCGACGTCAAGCGCAGGATTTAATTCGGTTATTTCGAGCCCAACAAATTTTTCATCGTGTTTGGCCAGGGTTAATGCCGATGTTAAATCCAGTGCATTTAAGCCGTTTTTTGACGGGCTGCCTACGCCCGGTGCATCCATCGGGTCGATAGCATCCAAATCGATTGATATCCCATAATAAGAAGTTTGATTTTGCATATAATTGATAGCTTCTCTGATGATCGATTGCAGGCCGTATTGCTTAACGGTATCTATGTTAGTCACTTTAACATCAAGAATTTCCAGTAAGGAGGACTCACCCTCTTCAAAACTGCGTGCGCCGATAATTTGGATATCTTTGGGCTTAATTTTGCCGCCGTCATGTACGATATCTCTGAGTTGTTTATCGCCATGTCCGAGTAAGCTTGCGATAGGCATGCCGTGTATCGCGCCGCTTGGACTTGTCTCGGGAAGGTGGCTATCTAAATGTGCGTCGATCCAGATCAGCCCCAGGTTATCACCGGTGTCTAATGCGTTCTGCACACCACTCCAGGTTCCTATCGCACAGGAATGATCACCTCCTAAGACCAGGAATTTTTCATTTTGGATCACCGAGTGCGCAGTATGGTGAGCCAGTTTCCTACAAATAGATTCAATAGCTTTCAGTGGATCACGGGGGGTGTCTTGATCGGAGGGAGTAATACTTACCCATGAGGTTTGGCATGATTCATTAGTTAACACGCGTTCCACACCTAAGTCTCTAATCGCTTGAGGACCTAGGTTACAGCGTTGATCACCTGCGCCAATGCATGATTCTACGCCAATAATATTAATCTGATGTCGTTGCATGATAGATTTAGAGTGTTTAGGTGCATCCTGTTCGGTTCGATTATTGAATTCCTTTAATGTAACAGCCCTGCGTTGAAGCGTATTCTGCTTGACTTAAACGCCACGGGTATATATGGATTTATGCAAAAATTTCCCCAGTTAAATTTATCGGATCAATTGATTTTGTCGAGTCATGAATAGCAATAGAAATTTACGTCAAATTGAAGAAAGTATAAACCATGTTTATCTTGAGGATGAAGCCGTTGTTGTCAATCGTTTGCTTGCGCTTTATAAACCCACGATGGCAGTGGCTGCGATTCAAAACAAAGCCTCAAAACTAGTCGCTAGCGTCAGGGAAAATAAAAAATCCCAAAGTGGGCTAGAAGCATTTTTACACGAATACGATTTAACTTCAGAAGAAGGTGTCGTCTTAATGTGTTTGGCCGAGGCCTTGTTAAGAGTGCCGGATGATGCGACCGCAGACATTTTAGTTCGTGAAAAACTCGCTGCAGCAAACTGGAAAAAACATCTTGGAAACAGTCAGTCCTTATTTGTGAATGCATCGACTTGGGCGTTAATGTTATCTGGGAAAATACTAAAACCCGAGCAGAATTTCGATAATGGGTTTGAGCACTATTTTTCACATGTATTAACCAAACTTGGCGACCCGGTATTACGTGTTGCGATTAAACAAGCAATGCGTATCTTAGGACGGCAATTTGTTATGGGTGCGGATATTAAGTCTGCACTAGTACGCAGCCGACAATTAGAAAATGTAAACTTCCGTTATTCATTTGATATGTTAGGTGAGGCTGCAAAAACTTCATCGGATGCAAAAAATTATTATGCCAAATATCATGTAGCGATCTTAGAATTAGCCGATGATATAAAATCTAACAATCATTATTCGGCAGAAAATATTTTCGCAATGCCGAGTATATCAATAAAACTTTCGGCACTATTACCGCGCTATGAGCTTTATCAGCATGCCCAGGTTTTGGATTTTTTAGTGCCAAGAGTCACCGCGCTTGCAGAGTTAGCCTGCGAGCATTCACTTGCCATGACACTTGATGCGGAGGAGGCCGAGCGTCTTAGTTTATCCTTGCTGGTTTTCGAGCAGATCATAGTACAAAAAAAACTTTCTAACTGGGATGGTTTAGGGCTTGCCGTACAAGCATATCAGAAGAGGGCGCTTCCGGTTTTGCAATGGTTGCAGTCGCTTGCAGACAAGACGCATCATCGCATTCCGGTTCGTTTGGTTAAGGGCGCATATTGGGATACCGAAATCAAACGGGCGCATGAACAAGGACTCAATGGTTTCCCCGTGTTTACGCGTAAATCAAATACTGATTTGTCCTATCTCGTATGCGCACAATACCTTTTACAAAACCGTACTTTTTTTTACCCGCAGTTTGCAACGCATAATGCGCATACGATCGCCTCGATTACCGAAATGGCAGAGGATTCAAGCCAATATGAATTCCAAAAATTGCATGGCATGGGCGATGCGCTATATGCACAAATTATTGGAAAAAATAATTGGAATATTCCGGTTCGGATATATGCTCCCGTAGGTTCATATAAAGAACTATTACCCTATTTGGTAAGGCGTTTATTAGAAAATGGAGCGAATACTTCGTTTGTGAATCGAATTGAGCATGAAACTATTCCGATCGAAGAAATTATTGCCGATCCGATAGCCCAGGCGAAATCAAAGGACAGCCGGAAAAATCAAAACATTTCCCTGCCTTTGGATTTATACCAGCCGGAAAGAAAAAATTCCTTAGGGCTTAATACCAATGATTTCATGGTTAACGAAGAAATTTCGAATAGTTTAGCGACGTGGGAAAAAAAATATTGGCATATAGGGCCAATCATTAATGGAGAACTCATTCGCCATAGTGATGGACTTGCAAGCGACCAAAAATCAACTAAACAGATAGCGCTAGGCAGTATTGTATTTGCTGAACACCAGCACATTGAATCAGCGCTTGTATCTGCAAAATACGGATTCAACACCTGGCGCACATACTCGGTGATTCAGCGATCCAGTATTCTTGAGCGAGCAGCAGATTTGCTCGAGCAGCATCGATTAGAGTTAGTGTCGCTTATTGTGCGTGAAGGTGGACGTTGTATTCCTGATGCCTTGTCGGAGCTAAGAGAGGCGGTTGATTTTTGTCGCTATTACGCTGTCCAAGCCAAAAATTTATTGAGCAATAAACAGGACTTACCCGGCCCTACCGGGGAGACAAATTCGCTAGGTTTGTATGGTCGCGGTATTTTTGTCTGCATCAGTCCATGGAATTTTCCGTTAGCTATTTTCATTGGCCAGGTGGTTGCTGCAATAGTTGCGGGAAATTCTGTCATTGCAAAGCCGGCGTCGGCAACGCCTATTGTCGCATTTCGAGCGGTGCAGTTATTATTAGAGGCCGGTGTACCCAGCTCGGTATTACAGTTTGTTCCTGCGCGGGCTAAAGTATTTGCCGAGATTTTTACTATGGACGCTGCGCTTGGAGGAGTGGCTTTTACCGGCTCATTAGAGACGGCGCGAGAGATTAATGTCCAGCTCGCCTCTTGCCATTCGACGATCATTCCTGTGATCGCGGAGACGGGTGGACAGAATGTGATGTTGGTTGATAGTACTGCCCTGCCTGAGCAAGTGGTAACGGATGCTATATTTTCAGCGTTCAATAGCGCAGGTCAGCGTTGCTCAGCGTTAAGGCTTATCGTCGTACAAGAGGAGATCGCCGAAAAAATTAAAAAATTATTAATTGGAGCGATGCAGCAATTAGTCGTTGGCGCACCTGATCAATTCAAAACGGATGTAGGCCCAGTCATTAGTGATTATGCCAAAGAATCATTAAATGATTACATCAGCCGTTGCGGGCATCGATTATTATACCAAGTACCGATTGATCACCTGGACAATGGACATTTTGTTGCGCCGAGCTTGCTCGAAGTCAATCAAATATCGTCTTTAACCAGCGAACAGTTTGGCCCCATTTTGCATTTCTATCGTTATAAATCGACAGCGCTTGATGCTGTCATTGAGCAAGTGAATGCGTTGAAATTCGGACTGACCTTCGGTATTCATAGTCGTATGAGTTCGAAAATTCATTATATTAGCGAGCGTATCAATGTCGGTAATATTTATATTAATCGTAATATGGTGGGTGCCACGGTAGGTGTACAGCCCTTCGGTGGCCAAGGTTTATCGGGTACTGGCCCTAAGGCGGGGGGGCCGCATTATCTGCGTCAATTCACCACAGAAAAAACCGTCACGAATAATATTACCGCGATGGGTGGTAATGCAAGTTTGCTGGCCTTGGATGACTAGAGGGTATTAATTCCCCAGGGCAATCGTGCTTAAAACTAACCATAACCCTACATTTAGGTTTGGATAAATTCAAGCGTATTTCCATCGGGGTCTCTGCAAAACAAGGCCTGTCTTCCAGATCGACTCAAGTTGTATTCGATGTTCTGTTGTTCAAGGCGGGCAATCAAGAGTTCAATCGATTTTATGCCGATTGCCGTGTGGCGGTCGCGACCACCGTGTTGTGGACGGTTAGTGATTGGGTCGGGATTGGGTACTTCAAGCAAGTGAATTTGCTGATGTTGGTTTATGTTAATCCAAGCACCGGGAAAACCGAGATCGGGTCGCTCATTAACGAGTTGCATATCCAGCACATCTATATAAAAGTGCAAAGAATGTATATAGTTTTTTACGATGAAACTTGAATGTAAGATTTTGCTATATTGCATTATAGTGTCCAAAAAAATGATGAAAAAATTAAACCAACAAAAAACTCAAAACCAGGACTTGCTCTATCTTACAATTGATCAAGGTGGGCACGCTAGTCGAGCCATGGTTTATGACCAAGCAGGCGCAGTGGTGAGTTCGTCAATTTGTGAAATTGATACTGTGCAACAAGGCAATAGAGTTGAGCATGATGCGACGCAATTTCTTGACAGTATTACGAGGGTGATTCATGACGCATTGTTCCAGTTAGGTGATAAAATTTCGAATGTTTATTGCGCGGGTCTAGCGACCCAGCGTTCGAGTATTATTGCATGGGATTGTGCAACAGATGAAGTTTTGAGCCCCGTTATCAGTTGGCAAGATCGGCGTGCTGCAGAGTTTTTGACGTTAATCGAAGATTTTGTAGCGCAAACCCGCAAAACGACAGGCCTATTTCCTAACGCGCATTATGGTGCAACAAAAATACGTTGGTGTTTGCAAAACATCGCTGGAGTGAAAGCCGCGTTAACTAAGAATACACTACGTATCGCACCGGTGGCGAGTTTCATTCTAAATCAGTTGTTGGTTGAAAAGCCTTATGTGATTGATCCATCAAATGGTTCTCGCACGATGTTATTGGATATATCAACAGGACGTTGGAGTCAAAATTTATTAACCCGGTTTGCAGTGCCTATTGAGATCTTACCGCAGTATGTGCCTACTCGGTGGAATTTTGGTCATATTGCTTATGCGGATCAATTAATACCTTTGAGTATTTGCACGGGGGATCAAGCAGCCGCATTTTTTGTAGACCAAGAGGCTGATCAGCAGGTAATTTATGTTAACGCAGGAACCGGTGTATTTATCCAAAAGTTGTTTGCTGGCTCGTCAGAGAATCCTCCAGCCAGGCTTTTACAAAGCGTTGTTTATCAAGATGAAAAAGAGAGTTTGTCGCTTATCGAGGGCACGGTGAATGGCGCCGGTCGAGCCTTGCAATGGTTTGCCGAGCAAGAGCAACTAAAAAACTTGGATCAACGTCTTATCGTCTGGGAACGAGAAATCAAAGATCCCCCGCTGTTTTTTAATGGAATATCCGGAGTTGGCTCACCCTTTTGGGTGGCCGAGATGCAAAGTCAGTTTAGTCGCCCCGCGAGCACGCCCGAAAAGGCAGTCGCAATTTTAGAGAGCATTGTATTCCTGTGTTTGGAAAATATTTTACGCATGCCCCGTGCGAGCCATATCATAATAAGTGGTGGTTTATCCCGGAATGAAGGTTTTTGTCAGAGATTGGCTAATCTAGCGGAGCTGGTGGTGATAAGAACAAGCCATGCTGAGGCGACTTCTGTTGGTTTGCTCAATTTGTTGTCGAATAAGCAGGGGGTTTCAGCGCATGCTTTTGACAAGGGTCTAGGTTTTATACCGCGACGAGACTTAGCGCTTAGACAGCGCTTTGATGTATGGAGAAGTGAATTTAATGCGTTAATATCAGGGTCGCCATAACCCTGAGTCTCCCGCAAGTTGGGGCTTATATGGGTGTTAAGTACCTTTTTGTGAGGGGTGGAGGTGATATTGAGTCATTCTTTGCTGTACCGCACTTGTAACGACTCAGCTCACCTTTGATTAGTCCGATGACTGCGTTTACCCGCAAGGGGCACCGAGGAAAAGCGCTCATTTGCACGTGTAAATGAGCATTTTCTCCTTGTTTTAGAATAAATTAAACGCAATCTGAGCAGTTATTGTGTGTTTAAAATGACGCTGAGTAGTGACACCGCTCTTAAATTTCCACCTCTTATTTCTATTATTTAATTCACACGTGTTATATTCTCGTTGCTTGTGGCATGTGCGGATTACGCATGCCAGCCGACACAATTTGCCTACAAGAGAAGGCTTTATTTTCTCTGAGATATATTAGGTTTTTAGATTTATGAAATATTTTTTATTATTACTGCTCACATTCTACCTGTATGGTTGTGATGGCAATACGCCGTTGATGCAAGCAGCTATTCAGTCTGACTCAGAGCAAGTCGAGGTTTTGCTAGAAAAAGGCGCTGATATTAACGCAAAGAATAACTATGATTGGTCTGTTTTGATGCACGCGGTGCAAATGAATGATCAAGAGATGGTGCAATATTTAATTAAGAAAGGTGCTGATCTTGAATCAAAAGACTCCAAAGGATGGACGCCATTGATTAAAGCATCGCAAAAGGGTTTAACTGAAATTGTTGAAATCTTACTTGCCGCAGGTGCTGATATTGAAGCGCGGACTGATGATGGTTGGACGCCGATATTGAGAGCCGTTTTGCGCGAGCAAAACGACACGGTTGAGGTATTAATTAATCATGGAGCAAAACTTCGAGTTTATACCAATGATAGAAGGTCTCCGTTAATGATTGCGGTTACTGAGAATCACACAGATTTAGTAAGAATGTTACAAGAGGCGGGTGCAAGGCCATAAGACGTCGATTAACCCGAACATTTCATGAGTTTGCCGTCTTGGGCGTAAAAGGGGAAAGAAAGTGAGGATGAAGTGGATCCACGTTGCAGGATTTATCGCTATTATTGTTGCCGTTTTTTCTGCATGTTCGGTAAGCAAACAATCAGAAGTTGCTGATTATACCGTGGTCGGAGACCAGGGTTTTTACTTGAAAAGTGATACACGAGTATTTAAGCGCAAGCCCGATTTTCAGTCTTTGAGAGAAGACGGGATTCACGATCCAGGGAGCGCAGAGATAGCATCGTTACAGGAGCCAGAGGCTTCAATGAAAGATTTTCCATTCGATCGCAGAGGTGGGGTGGACTGGGCAAGAGCCATTGATAAAGGCATTATTAATCCGCGCATGAGTTTACATGGTGATGAAGAGATGTCGATAATGGATCTGGATATCGTCTTTAAAGACACGGGAGAAATGCCCTGGGTTAGGTTTCCGCATCTTGCACATACACGTTGGTTAGACTGTTCGAATTGTCACCCTGCTATTTTTCTTCCGCGAAAGGGGGGGAATCCAAAAATTGGGATGGATGCAATCATTGCGGGAGAGTATTGCGGTCGATGTCACGACAAGGTTGCATTTGCATTGTGGACGTGCGAAAGGTGCCACAGTGTTCCGCATGAGGGTTCACCTGAAGCGTGGTGGAGAACGGAAGATAACCCAATGCCCGTAACGGTAGAAATAAAGAAAAAAGAAAGCATCGAAATATTTTAATCTAGCAACGCTTAGTCGACCGTTCCGCTCTGGGCTGTTGTGGCCTCTAATGAAACTGTGCGCTGTCAAGCACAGTGAACAACAAGCTCTCTGATGCTACTGGCATGACGATGTTCCCATAAATAAATTCCTAGTGTTAGGTGCAAAGACCTTGTTTGATATTCATGGATTTGATGGCAGAGCTGATTGTCGAAGTAATATTGTGTAAGCCTTGTTGCTTAGTGGTTATATGAATTTTCTGGATCATGGTTTTTTAAGTTTGATAGTCATTGCGTTAGTTATAACGCCACGGGTATAGTACACCGTCAAAATAGCCTTGACGGTGTACTGTCTCCGAAAATAGTGGTGTTATTTAGCATCGCTCTTGATTCTTGCTTGGATGAGTTCGATTGCTTCATTGGAGCCGCTGTGCTCTGCTAACATTAGCGCTGTGGAACCCTCGTCATCGCGTATCGTGAGGTCGCTATTTTTTGCTAAAATAAAATCTACCGTTTTTAAATGCTTAAACTTAATAGCGGCCATAAGCGCTGTGCGGCCTTTCCGTCCTCGAGCATTAATGTCTACCCCGTATTTTATTAACGTTTTTACTATGGGTGTGTGCCCTAAACCGGATGCAACGAGTAGTGCATTTTCTGCGGTCTTTGAGCTGAACTTTTCTTTGCTGCTCAATAATGCATTTGTCGCTTCGAGGTGCCCGAAAAATACCGCGTTAGTGAGAGCCGTTGCATCGTACCGATTGGTTATATTGATATCAGCCCCTTCGTCAACAAGTAGTTTAACTGCCTCAGCATGTCCTGCTGCCGAAGATTCCATAAGTGGCGTCATTCCGTCTATGTCTTGAGCATTAATATTAGCTTGTCGGTCGAGTAATAGTTTTATCGTTTCGGTATGTCCTGCTGCGGCTGCGAGTAGCAAAGCGGTTTTTGAATGTTTATTTGTATGATCGATTTCAGAGCCTTTATCGAGTAAGACCTGTACGCGATCAGTTTGCCCTCTCGCTGCGGCGAGATGGAGTTCGGAATAAGTGTCGCCGGTGCACGCTGCAATTGCTAACAAAGACAAAGCAGAGATAAATAGTTTAATTCGCATAACAATAATGTGTCCTAATAAAATTATAATGGGGTGCTAGGCAAAGCATCTTGTCTCGCTTATTTCTCGTTCATATTAGAGGTTTTGTGGCAGATACGCACCAATAATTAGCTTGTGAAATGTGCTGAAGCAAGGGTTGCGGAGCTAAGCGCAAAAGCATTTTCTCATTAGTGCACGGCTTGGTCACGAACTTTGTTGGTGAAAATTTTGGGTATAAATTTGAAATTTTGGTTTTATTCATCTGAATAACTAAAAATTTATTGGGTAAACGTATTAATTGAGTAGATTTTTGCGACAATACATTATAGGCTTTCGCACAGGGAAATGGCTTGTATAGTAGAGTTTCCGCACGCAACCGTAACAGTCTCACTATAGGAGTAAATCATGGCGAAAAAAAAGGCAGCACCTAAAAAAGCAGTAGCAAAAAAAGTGACTTCAAAAAAGAAAGTTGCAGCAAAAGTAGCACCAAAAAAATTGGCGACTACTGCGATAACTGAGCCTATGACTAAAACCCAAATGTACACTCAAATTGCGGATGATACAGGCCTTACTAAAAAAGAAATTGTTGCTGTTTTCGATTCATATACGAATATAGTCGATAGACATGTTAAAAAACGCAGTTCTGGTGTCTTCAAAATGCCAGGTATGTTTAAAATAAAAGTTGTCAAGAAGCCTGCGCAGAAAGCGCGAAAAGGTATTAATCCTTTCAATGGCGAAGAAATGATGTTTAAAGCAAAACCAGCAAGAAATGTCATAAAAATACTGCCATTAAAAGCTTTAAAAGATATGGTGTAAGCTAACTCCAGAGTGGTTCCGGAAATAGTATTGGCGTTATCACAGCAGTAAGCTGTTTTCGGAGGTGTTCTAAATGGAGTGTTTTGCACTCGATTGTATTCGTTTTGTCCATTTTTTTCTCATTCCTCGTTTTGTTTCTCCATACGCTATAACAATCGCTATAACAATAGTGTTTTGTTGCTGTTCAACCGGCAGAATCTCGAATTATCGAGACTTTGCGATTCTTCACGTGCATGCGTGCTGAGTTTTTATCCATTCAAGATTTTTCTCGTTTGAGAATCCCCCAGAGTTTAATCTTTCCATTTGAAATTTAAGTATAAAGTCGTTTTGGTCGAGATAACCTACATGGAAAAATAGATAGGGACATCATGGCGGGCAAGCACTTTTCAGTATCTGTAATTATCGTCTTGATAGGCGCCATTATGCCTTTTCCGGGGAGCGCTTGGGATCGTCTAGAGCAATTGCCTGTGCCTGCCAGTCGAGGAATAGATAAGTCTGAAGAAGAACAATTTAATCAGGCTGTTAGTGAATTGGTGAGAGGGAACGCGGCATTTGCTAGAAAAGTACTGAGCCCGCTTGCCGACAGCGGTGTTATTGATGCGCAGATGGCATTAGGCACAATGTTAATGCAGTCTGCAAAATTTGCAGAGCGCAAGGATGCTATCAAGTGGCTGTACTATGCGGCGCACGACGGAAATTGGCGTGCTCAGATAGTGGTTTCTAATACCTTCAGGGATGGCAAGTACACCGTAGTAAACTTTGATCGAGCAAGACAGTGGTTGCAGCGCGCTGGTGTTAGAGCAGAGGAAAACTTGATCGAGGAAGAATACCACGCGTTAAATGCTGCTGTCATGGCTGCTGCTGCACAGGCGGTAGACCGCGCGAACTACCAAAAAGCCCAAGCATTATTAAGTTATCTCGCAGAAGACGGTGTGGTAGAAGCTCAAGAAAAGCTAGCTAAGCTCTATAGCAATGGTTTCTTAGGTGAGAAAGTTAAGCGCGAAGCAGAATATTGGCTAAAAAAAGCGGCGAACAATGGTTCAAAGAGTGCCCAGTATGCGTTAGCACTCGTAAATTTGGATAATCCCAAAGCTAGCCCCAAGCTGAAGGCCAAATCAGTTGACTTGTTGCAACAAGCCGCTGCCCCCGGCCCGCCCGACGCACAATATAGATTAGGTCAGTTATATCTTACGGGAGTAATCGTCAGTAACGATAAACAAGCAGGGATATTTTGGTACCGCTTGGCCGCAGAACAAGGTCATATAGATGCACAATATTCTTTGGGTGTGCGTTATGTGCTTGGTGAAGGCGTGGCAAAAGATGACTTCGAAGCCCATCGATGGTTTCGCCGTGCTGCGGATCAAGGTCTGGCGAAAGCAATGCACAATTTAGCGCTTACCTATCTTTACGGCATTGGTACCGTGCAGCAAGCGGATATGGCAGAGCAATGGTTTAGATCTGCTGCCAAGCATGGGATAGAAAAATCTCATACATTTATCGATCACTCATTTTCTAAAAGCACTCGTCCACAGATTATCAAAGCCAGTTTAAACTTGGCGGATAAAACCTCCACTCCCAAGACAAAAAAAAATCGCTCTAAAAAAAATAAAAAGTCTCTGCGAAAAAATAAAAAATCGTCGAAAAATCGGCAGAAATTTACCACCGTGAGAGGTGGTGATTGGTTTTTAAACTTGCCAAATTCTGGTTATACATTACAAGTTTTATCGGCAGCTAATAAACGCAGTATCAAAAAATTCTTCAATAAAAATAGGATAAATAGAAGAAAGTATCTTCACTATATAGATCGTTCGGGAAAAAATGATTTGCATGTTATCCAGTATGGATACTTTGATAGTTTGCAAGCGGCCAAGGTGTCGGCAAAAAAAATATCAAAAAATAATAAATTGTTCAAACCATGGATTAGAAATGTGAAAACCATAAAAAGCAAAATAGCGAACTTATAGAATGAGTAAAGTTAGATGAAGTATATTGCTTGGGATACGCTGATAGGAATATTTGCAGGATTTGGCCTGTTTTTCTACGCAGTGTATATATCGACTGATAATTCGATGATATTTTTGAGTTTAGCAAGTTTATCCATGGTGATTGGGGGAACATTTTCCGCCACGCTAATCTCATATCAGTTTATGCATGTATACAAAACGGTTAAAGCATTGTTTGGAATTTTAGTGCCGCATCGTGTCAGCCCTAGTTCTTTGTTTGCGGATGTAGGTCAATTATTAAAATGGAGTCAAGATGTAAGACAGCATGGCCCTGCGATTCTAGACGAGAAACTGGAAAATGCCGATGCAGAAAAACTGGATGATTTTACCAAGTATGGTTTGGGCTTGATCGCGAGCGGTTATAAAGGAGAAGATCTTAGAGATCTTCTTTTTGAGTTTACGGAGACGATGTACGATCGTGCGCAAGTTCAGGTAGGTGTGCTTAAGACCATGGCATCATTTGCCCCGGCGTTTGGCATGATAGGTACTCTGGTTGGCTTGGTCATTATGCTGGATAACTTAAAGGCGGATGCGAGTCAGCTAGGTCAAGGTTTGGCCTTGGCGTTAATAACAACCCTCTATGGAGTGATATCAGCAAACTTGATATTTAAACCAGCGGCATTAAAAACAGATCAAAAAACGAACGTAATGCGATTTAGAAATAGTTTGATATCTGAAGGGTTTGTAATGCTAAGTCAGAAAACGGATCCAATGAAAATGCAGGACAAGCTAAACAGCTATCTCGATCCAAAGATCCACTTTGATCTACTATCGCATGCTGGGTCAAATCGAGGCAAGTAGTATGTCCGAGTTAAAAAAACAACTGAAAATAATTCAGCGTAAAAAAAAGAGAGAAGAAAAACCAGATGATGACTGGTTGATGACGTATTCGGATGCGGTCACGCTGTTGATGACATTTTTAATCTTACTGCTCTCTGCATCCACGATTGATCAAGCAAAATTCGATCAAGTTGTAGAGTCGATTAAAGAAAGTGGTATAGACAGTTCGCAAGACTATGTATCGCCGTTTGAGGTACTTAAAAATGACCTTGATCAAATTACTCAAAATCATAAGCTCGAAGAAAACATGACGATTACTCGGCAACCAAAAGGGATAACTATAGAGCTAGCCTCTTCTAGCCTCTATCGAGCCGGGTCAGCAGATATTCAAGGAAAATCGGTTCAGGTATTAAGTGATGTAGCAGATGCAATAAAAAAATTTGAATATGAAAACTATCAAGTAGAAATAGAGGGCCACTCAGATAATATTGCAATTCACACCAAGCAATTCCCGTCAAATTGGGAGCTGTCAGTGAATCGAGCAACCAATATAGTACGTTATTTTTTACGCGAAGGTGTTGACTCCCAGCGAATGAAAGCGGCGGGTTATGCGGATACTAAGCCTAAGGTACCCAATCAAGATGCAGCGGGAAACGCAATTCCTGAGAACCAAGCGATGAATCGACGTGTCGTCATCCATGTTGTAAGAAATGAAAGCTAGGCGTTAGCAATGGCATTTCTAGAGCACAATAATTTAACTGAAAAATGCGCTACCTTGTGGAGATTAGCGGGAGTTACATTATTGAGTGGCATAATATGTTCGTCGGCGTTGGCCTTAGAAAGTTCAGACGAAGGTGTGCATGTGCAACGTTTACAGCTCAGCGAAAGAGATAGGGAGTTGTTGAAAAATATAGATGCGCAAGAAAAATTTATGACACTGCTCGATTCGCCGGGCATGTTGTCGATAAAAGCACTGAATGAGATAGAGTTTGATACCCGGAAAATAGCATTTTATCGTTTTAATGATCGACAGTATCGAAATTTTCCACGTGTTTTTTACGATTTAATAGAACAAAGAATGATGGACAAGTTTCTCAAGCCAAAACGGTTTTCAGTACACGAATGTTTTGAATGCAAGACGACCCGTGTGTTGCTCAAAGAAAAACAATTTTCAATATTACGTCAGTTAGACTCGAATAAAAATTTAGCTGACGTGGGTAAAAAAATAGGCGTAGATAGCTTCGTTTTATGGGAAGCATACATGTATAAGGGCGAGCCGGTGTTGAATGTGCGAGTGGTCTCTGCCAAGGATGGACGCGTTGTTTGGAGCATGCAATATCAGAATGAACCAGATTATGAATATGCTTGGGAATTTTATTCAGCATTGTGGGGCTTGAAGACAACGCGACAATCTACAGGAACGGCTGCGGATATTAGTATTTCGCCGATAATAGATCTAGGGGTGCGCACACTGACCCGCTCCACGATCACAAATCGCCTTTATTATGGATACGGTATTGAAGTATTTTTGAATACTGCTGATAGAGATCAGATCAATTTATTTGGTTTGGCGCTCAGCGCGAAGCTCGCATTAGAGCTGGATGCCATGTTTGGAATAGAGCGCACAAACTATGGCAATTGGTTGATTTATGGGTCTCTGGCGCAAGCGCTGGTCAAAAGTGAGCCAGTGATTATGAGCAAGGCTGGCCTAGAAGTGAGAATGAATCGACGTAGCTATGTATCGATTGGCGGTATATTTTTATTTGCTACGGACTTTGGCGTGAATCCGCTGAGTGGTTATGAAAACTCAGCTGTGCTAAGTGGAATATCCTACGATATTACTTTCGGTTTTAGGTTTTAGGCGATGGAATTGACGAGTCATTCAAAAATAAAAATGAGTAGCATAGCGATTATCGTTATATTTATGCTAAGCGCTTGTTCATTTAGTTGGCCTTTTAGAGAGGAGCCTAATACCGCTGCCACCAATAATATTCAACAGGAAATGCGATCGAAAACTCAAAGTGTTGAGCAATTGAATAAACCAGGAATGATCCATATTCAACGACATACGAAAGAGTATTCGATTAGCATGGTATTGGATGCGAGTGACGAAAATATATATTTTGTGATGGATTTGCCGCAAGATGAAATTGATCCTGCACGACAGGAAGATGAAAAGCAAGAGGATGAAAAACCGGAAGAGAATACAGAAGAAGATGCTGAAACTTCAGCTGAAAATGAAATTGATACAAAAAACATCGATGAAACGCGTGCGAGCAAATATGTTCTCTACGCACAAACTTATTTTTTTGAAAAAAAATATTCACGTGCCTTAGAAGAAGTTATCCGAGCGACAGAATATTCTCCGAATTCAGCGATAGCATACTCGTTGAAAGGTTCTATTCACTACAAACTAGGGAAGCCAGAGGACGCACAAAAAGCCTGGGAGAAAGCGCTTGCATTAGATGCAACGCTGCACAATGTGAAAACGATGTTAGAGCAGCTCGATAAATAGTTTGCTGATAAATTGATGAGCCAGTTATGCGATTAGCTAATATTCCAAAAACACGAAAAAAAATTGCATTACTTGGTATTTGTATTTGCTTTGCATCGCATGCATTGCTTGCCGAGGAAATAGAGCGCAGAACTCCTGTGAGTGAGTTAGTTGCTGCTGATTTTGCGCAGGATTTAGAGCAGCGTCTTGCGAGAGATATACGATCATATCTCAATCATGAGTTTTTTATCACCCAAGTAAATGTTCAGCTCGATAATGTTGACACCTATAAACGAGAAGAAGTGTTGGTTCCTATACCTGAAGAGCCAAATGTAGCGGCGAATAATCAACCTTCCAATTTTGCACAGACGCCGGATATTCCTCCACAACAACCTTCGCAAGAAGAGCTCATTTCACAGATGGAGCTAGATACAGAGGATGGAATCAGTCAGAATGTCTTACAGCATGCTTTAGGCATGAACGCCCCTCTTCCCGGCTTACCATTACCCCAGGCGGTATTTGATGAACCCCAACGAAATGTGCAAAAGCCAAAGCCCAGAGCTACTCCTAAGGCGGTTGAGCAAGCTTCGCCTCCGGTAAAACCCGTAACGCCAAAGTATAAAAAAGAAATCAAAGAAAAGTTATTACGGTCAACACAAGAAATAAGGCAATTGCGCGTGAAAATTATGCTTGATGATCATGTGACACCGGAGCAGGAAACATTCATTCGCAACCTAGTCATAGAAAAATCCAGTCTTTCATTCTTCCGTGGTGATGAAATAAAAATATTGCGTTCCAATTTTCCGGCTGCTGCTATTCTTGATCAGCCAATAGAAGAAGAACCTGAAGAGGAAACAGTACCAGAAGAAATAATACCAGAACCGCTACCAGTATTGCCTTGGTGGCAAGAGTACTGGCCATATATCGCGGCTGCCGGCGTTTTGATTGCGCTCTTATTGCTACTATTGTTGACTCGAATGAATAAATCAAAAGTAGTGGAAGAAGCCCCAGTATTGGAGTCTGAAACGACTAAAAAAGTGGAAGAATTGATTGAAAAAATGCATCAAAAAGAAGATACGGTGAACGAAAACCGACTTGGTGCAATAAAAGAAGAATTGGTGAGCCTATCAGTGACGGATAAGGACTTAGTCAGTGAGCAAATTAAGGAGTTACTCAATAGCGGGGCAGAAGAAAGCCTGGAAAAATTAACGATATTGTATGCGTTACTGGGAGAAGGTTTGTTTAAAGGCCTTGCGACCACTTATTTGACACCCGAAAAACAAGTAGCGATAGCGGCAAAGGCCTTGGATCAGAATGAGTCAATGAGTTTTGATGAAAAATTGGAATTAGCAGAGTCATCCTATCAACTATTAATGCAGCGTCATTATCAACAGCAACATGATATGCAAAATGAAGTTCGCCCGTTTGCATTTTTAGAGCGACTTAATGACGATCAAATTCTCTTCCTGCTGAAAGAGGAAGATTTGAAAGTCAAGGCCTTGGTCATGTCTCAGGTTTCTTCGCATCGCGGCGCAAGTTTGTTAAAACGTTTTCCAGATAAGGGGCGTAGCAGAATCGCGATGGAGATCAGCAACTTTGCAAAGCTTCCGATATCGGCATTTCGTGATATCGCAAATCGTCTAGCCAAGAGATCGGTGCATGTTCCAAGTTTTGATAATCTAGAAATGGATGGTCTGGATCTGCTAACGGATATGTTAGATCATATGAACACGGCTGAAGAATCATCTTTATTGAATTCGCTAAAGCGTGATAACCCTGATTTGTATTATAAAATTAAAAAAATCTACATTAGCTTTGATGATATTATTAAAATTCCAAAAATGGGACTTAAGAATTTAATTCGAGAGTTTGAGCGTGAAGATTTAGCAATGGCGCTATATGATGGAGATACAACTTTTAAGCAAACTATCTTTGATGTAATGTTGGAGCGCCCTTGTGCGATGTTGAAGTCTGCTATCGATGGTTTGAATAACCCAGATCCTGAATCGATACAAGATGCTAAACGTATGGTGTCACGCCGTGCACGTGCTATGTTAAAGTCTGGTGCTTTTAGCATGTCTGCGCGAGAAAATGTAAAACAGTTAAAACCCAGATCCGCTTGAATTGATTATTTTATGTGTATTAGGTTTATGTAGATTTGACTCTTCGACCTTCGACGCATTCTTTATTTTATTTCCCTTCGCTGGCCAGTTCAACACGTTTCTTTCCTAAAACGATTTTGAAGACCCACTTTTTTGATAACGGAAGGTCACCTTTCTATTGTTACAACTCACAATGTGGGAAGATTTTAATGGTATCAAAGTGATTCTCTATTAATTTTTCGCTACAGCTATCAGTAGTGCTATTAATCTTTGCGATGAGTTTTTGTTTTTGAAGATACGTTAAATTATCTATCTGGGAGAGTAGTATTTGAAGTTTTTTATTAACATATTTGAATACTGTACACATTAACAGTTTTAATATTTAACAAAAATAGAGCCTTTTTTCAACGTGTCACCATGTTGACGGACGATATTTTGAGAAATGCTTAACATGTGCTGACATCCATATCTGTATATCTTCTTATTATGCGTGTTATCCAGAAAGGAAAAGCCAACATGCTAACCCATATTTGGTCAAGGGCAGACTTGCATGGTAGGGTATACGGGGCTAGATAATTGTTAGTTAGCACTAGTAAGGAGCATCGTGGCTTTATATAAATATGTCAAAACTGATATTCTAAAAAAGATACTTGGTGGTAATGTAAGGTTTACTCAGCCCGGAGCTTTTAATGATCCTTTCGAGCTTCTGCCAGAGCTGCACAGCCCTGATGCCACAGATCAAGTTTTAAATATTGCTTTTGATTTGCAGGCCTCAAGGAGAATGGAGCCAGTAGGTAAATTACAAAATGATTTTAGATCAGAGTTTTGTAGTGATGTTAATTCAAGAAAAATTCTCAATTTATTAAATAAATCAATAGGTATTTTATGCTTATCACAGAAGTATAATTCGTTACTAATGTGGTCACACTACGCAGATGAGTACAAAGGTGCAATTATATCTTTTGATGATGAACATGAGTTTTTTAAAGGGTTAATAGAAGTAGAATACAGCACCCATCGTCCAAAATTTGATATGTGTGCTTATACTAGCGATATACACCCAATCCCAATAGCTGAGCTATGTGTAAAACCCAAAGAATGGGAGTATGAGGAAGAAATCAGAATAATAAGAAATCTTAGTGCCTGTAAAATAATAGCAAGCAGTGACAAACACCCAGTTTATATTATGGATATCCCAACAGAGTGTATTAAGGCTATAACAATGGGAGAGCGGACCCCAGTAGAAGAGCAACGAAAAATATTTGATATGGTGAAAAATACTAACATTTCATTATTCTTAGCTGCGATTTCAAACTGGAATTACCAATTTAGAGATGAAATCATAAAATATGATGCACCGGTGCATGAATCACCTCCCGTAATATCACCGCGAACTGCTCATATATTTTCTGAATGGCAAAATGAGCTAGGTGAGGCAGCACGCTGGATGCTGAAAAATCATAAATATAGTGAAATAGTCAATGACACGTTGTAAAAGTGCTATCAATTCAAATTCACTCGGACAGTCAAAGCTACGCGCCTTTTTGTGCTCTCACTACCTTCGATTATTACCCATGGGCAAGATGACATCCCGGTATTTACCCCGCACATAAACATTACGCAGACAATCGTCAGTGATTGATCAGATAAAACTTACAAGTTTGTTATGTACGGCGTGGTTCATCCAGCTTCCTTTGAATTTGTAGCCTCAAGCGCTCATCCACTTGGTGCAATATCGTTTTATTTATTTAGTTAAGCATGTAAAAAACGCAAATACATCACTCTATTAATTTCAAGCCTTTTATGTGCTTATCAATTCTCTCAAGAACATCCTTGGAGGTTGGATAATGGGCCTTGTTGGCGGTCCAAGCCTCTATAACTACCTCAACTGTTTGCTTAACCGCGCGCAACACCAAAAACTCTGGCACTTGGGCTTTTTTCACGAGTTTTCTAAAATGCTCTAGGGATATTCTGCTCATATTTTTTGTGCTAGATAGGCTAAGTGATAATTTGTCATTTGGGATATAAGGCACGGTAGATACAAAATCATAAGCCGGCGATAGCTCTGGCGTTTGTCTATCTGGGTATATGAAAGACCAGTTCTTCAAATGCATATCCCCGTTTCCAATGATGATATTGAAGACTAATCGTCTTATATAGTCCACCAACCCCTGTTCGCCCGTTAGCGTCCAGACCATATTCGCAATATTCGCGTAGCTAACTTTATTGTATTTGTCTTCGGGGAAGACGTTGTAAACTTGGGCGAAATCTTCAATATGAATGCGTTCTCCATTTGTGCCACGATCAAACCGTTTGACAGCAAGTGCCTTTGTACCTGATAGAACACCAAGATCAGGCAGGCCGGATATTTCGTTTAAATCAATCAAATTAGTTTCTGGTACCGGAATGCCAATTTCACCAGCCAAGTGCATCATTGCCCATTCATTCTCCGGCACGTTGGCAAAGTTTTGAGCAGACAGTTTGATTATCCAGTCACCGCCAACGCCACTTGCAGGGATCGTTAAACCACCTGTATTTTCAGCAAGCGCAGAAAATTTGAGCTGAACACCCGCTAGAGAAAAATGATATGGCGCTTCCTCGGGAAGCTTTCTTTGCTCCTCATCTTTTTTCTGCAATGATTTAAAACCTTTCAATGGTTTAACAAGTACTGCACCTGGTAAGTCCTCACCGAGCAATTCAATCAGCTTAAATTCTCTGACCGATTTAATACCTCCTCGGGTAGCTAAATAAGTACGCAAATGTCCTTCAGGGAGCAGGTTAGAAAAAAAAGGCGGTAGCTTTGTTTGCACAGTTTTCGTTTCTGGGACGATATCGCCAGTTTGAGTGAAGAATGACTGACTAAGAATCGGCCTGTCCAGATCATTCAGATAAGTTTCTTCAAAAGCAAAAAATGAACGATCTCCAGTAAGCAGCGTAAGCTTACCAACAATGATATTGCCAAGACGCACTTCGAGAAGATCCGTCATTGATCGTCGTCTTCATCATCAAGAGTCCACATGGGCTTTTGCTCATTGTCACCTTTTATCAAAGCTTTTATAGCTGGTAACATGGTTCTGGGAACCAGAACCAATTCCTGATCCAGCAGACGAGCCATATCCGTCACCGTGGATAATCGCGGATCTGTTGAACCTTGTTCGATTTTGGAGATATGACTTTGCGGCAGCCCAAGTTTGCTTCCAAGCTCAGATTGTTTAAGTTTTTGCGCTAATCGAACGCCTTTTAGTGCTTTAATTACCTTATTCATAATTATATGTTATTGCATATTTGGTATTTATCAAATATATTTTTGCATATATTATTAAAAACTCTAAAATTCGCATCTAATAACGTTTCTTGGTCGCCATCTACTGAACGGCGAAACGTTCACGGCATCCAATCTGCGGGGGGTTAGTTGAGGGTTCAGGGGCTATGAAATGCTCTTGGTTGATGGATAGTCCAGAAGGGAGAGCAACATCTCCCTTTGGCCATGGAGGTTTTGGAGGAGCAGGAACTCTCTGAGAGTGTAATTAATAGTAACGCAGTACTTAAAAGAAAATTTGATATTATAATTGCATCATCTGTGTGTAGCTTTTACCTAACTATGAATCAACATTATTATTTCTAAAATCACTTTTGGTTTCGAATGGTATTTTTGTCCAATGGGATTGGTTATCACCAAAAAATAATTCGGATTTCGGTCTTAGTGAAGAAAGAGTAGAAAAGGCATTTAAAGAAGTAGAATTTGACTTTATTTCTATCTCTCAACCGTTTTCAATTACGCCTTCTAAAGGTAGTATGCCCGTATTAATGGGAGTAGCAAAAAATGCCTAACCAAAAATTCAACCTGACATGTTTTACAACGCGCTTTTTTATGGCCTCGCTTCGCTCGATTTTGCCACAAAAACCACGTTGTAAAACATGCAGGTTAATTTGGTGTTAGATTTCAAAAATACATCAAATAATACTATAATTGGTAGGTTAACCTACCAATGGTGATATATGTCTACAGCAAAAGTAATAAATGGAATTTACAAAAAAGCTTAAATATTACTTGAACAGCCCAATATCGGATATATATACGATATTGAAGTAGAAGAAATTCGCATCCTTCTCTAAGGGCGCTATCGAATTACCTATCTAGCCAATTCCAACAATGACATCATGATTCTAGGTGTATTTCACGGCGCATTATTAATTGAAAACTATATCGTCGAAAAATGAAATCTAACCATTGCATCAAGACTGACCGGCAAGGTCTGTGCTGCGGTAATCAAGGGAAGCGGCTTCGTTGAAAAATGTACTAATTCACCTTCATCGTCACAAGTTTACAGGCAGCTTATGCAGGTGTGTGTGTCCTTTCTATTACCCATCAATATCACAAAAAAACTCGCATGCCGACCATCATGTCCGCTGACTTTTTTAAGCCTCTCCATACGTATGTAATATCAGGATTTCCATTTTCCCTTAACCGTATAATTAGCTAGCTATAGTCTGCAGCTTATGTAAATAACTAGCAGCATCTAACTCAAGTAAATAAGGCGCTGCAAAGCCTTCATACACTTTCTTTTTTTTGTTTGATAATCCCTGCCACCCAGTAATATTACCGCGACATTCTATAGAGCCACATATACAATTATCCGGAAAATAATCAATGCTATAATTTCTCATCGCATAATCAAACGTTATTTCTTCGCCAATACTGATACTCTTTATCGTGACATAATCATGGGCACCCGTTTCATTAACACTGATACCGCAATTGGGGCTACAGGAGTGATTAACTTTAGTGATCATTCCGGCGTGAAGGACATACTCATTTTTACCAACCTGTGAAGCATGGGAGTGATTACCATTAAGTCTTTTTTCAATAACACCCGTCATTACAATGTCACCAGCCATAAACGATTTAGTGGCAAAAATACCCTCTCCTTTTTCAGAAGTTTCTCTTAACTCAAATCCTACTACCATAATACTCCTTATTTAAATCTAATATTGATTATCATTTAATTGCCTAACAGTGAGCAGAAGAAAACCTTCCGTATACATTGCTCCTCGGCAACTGCTCCTGTGTTGCCTAAAAGCGCCTACTGTTATGAATATCCCTTCATGTATAGAAATAAAGTCGATTGACTGATTCTGGGAAAAGAAGCATCCCAGGGTGCCTTCTCTATACGTTGCTCACCTTGTCAGAGACCCCCCATTAGCAGTGCATCTCAATACCTGCGAGAGTATTGCTAATCTAGGGTTCGAGACGCGTAAAGCGCTTCTGAGGGTTAGTTGAAATCTCTTTGTGCGTCCAATAGAGTCTACACCGCAGCTGTGATAGCTGAGTTGCTTGCGTATTTCTACGAAAGGCCAACAAGAGGTTAAGCTGCCCGCAAACTCTAATCGTAGTTGACATTACCAAATGTAGGTTAGTGCAATGTCAAGCAACGAGCTTTTATGTTTTTTTCGGGGTATTTTCAGTCTTCTTATATAAGCGTATGAAGTATTACGAGCTTTCGTTTTTTCAGCGTGCAATATACAGGTTTTGCACTTCGCTCATACTATGCTGTATCCATTTTTTGTAGCAAAGGAAATAGCTTTATTTACAAGAGGCTCCCTAGATTATACCACGATATTGAGGTTTTAGACGATTTATGGAATAAAATGTGGTTCTTCTGAAATTAGTTCTATGCTCTAGCTTAAAAGCCTTTTCAATAAGCGCATCCGCATCCGCATCTTCTTTAACACAAAGTTTAATAGATTCTAGTACCTTTGGTTTATCGGCTTTAATTCCTTTTTTGGTGTTTTCTGTGCCTTAAGCTCAAGTTCAATGGCGCACCTTTTTCCAGCTTGTTTGTAGCCAATAATCGTAAAGGTGAAACATGTAATTTGGAAGCGCGACAAGTACTTTGGCAGTAATGCTCATGCAAAAAAGTGGCAACGATATGTCGTCTGAAATATCTGCCGCAGGCAAAATTCCACCGGGAAAGCCATTTATACGTGAGCTTGCCGAATTCACTTGCAACCTTGGTTCCCCCCCATACGCCCGCAATGAGGAGCAAGCCGTAGTGGTGTTTAAATAGCTTACAACTCAGGATTGCGCATGCATTCTTGTTTTCGGTTGCAGTGCTGATGCTGATTGATAAGCCCTTCAAAAAATACTTATTTTTGGCCTTTTTTATCTTTATGTTGACGACTCAAGCCAGAGCATCTGGCCTTCTGGATATTCATCCGTTAATTGTTTTGCGTTAAAGATAAATTCGTCGGCAGAAGTGATTTGTTCTTTTTTGGGTTTTGCTCGATTCGGCTTGGGTTGCTTGATTTTCTGGCTTTTAAACTTCGGGTCACGAGCGCGAAATTGATTATTCGGGATGCATAAACCTAGATTCCGCAGTTGAGCACTATGAGGCATCGTTGAGCGGCGGATTAAAAAACGAATGAGGTTGTTATCGCATTCATGCAGAGGATGCGCGTATTAGGCCATGAATAGCATTTTGCGAATCGTTGCAATAGCAGGCTATTCCGCCTGCTATTCACGATTAAAAACGCGCTCGGTATGCTGCTCAACTGCAGATTCTAGGATAATACTTAAATCTGGTAAAACTTATCCGTATTCGAACTTATCACATGTCCCTGAATCAATGCCAGCTGTCCAAGAATTAGGATTCTGTTCGCCAAGATCATCATCGTAATAATATAAGGTCATTTTATTAGGATCACCATCTGCTAACTCAAACTGCCAGGTCCCAAAGTTGTTTGGGTCAATAATATCAAAGACAATTCGCACCGCACCGTCAGTAACACCTATTTGAGATGATGAATAGATAAAAGTTTTACTAAGCTCTACATCCGGCAAAATGATACTTGCGGTAACCACAACATTACCTGACAGATGTTGTGCATTGTAATAACTCCAATTTATGCCTTCATATTCATCAATGCTTCCTCGGCAAAAAAGAGCAGTGGTGATTTTTTCACCTACATTTTCTGGAGGAGTTTTTCCATCTACTCCATCTACTCCATCAATACCAGTTAAGCCATTCAGCCCATTACAAATATATTCTGTTTCTGTAATCTCAGTGTCATTCAATATATCATCGCGGTTTTTATCCAGGCCCGACGATATGTTCTTCCCTCCACCTGCACAATTTTCTCCGGTAGCTTCGTCACTGATTGCGAGCAAACTGTTATATCCCGTATTACCATGACAAATAATTTTTGTGGTATCTATTTCCTCAGCACTTAACAGACCGTCTTTATTTTCATCGATCCCAGTCTCAATTTCGATCCCGCCAGCCTCACAATCTCCTTCATTTGCTTTTAACAGCGTGGTTGAAACCAGCGTACTAGCGCCTCCTGTTGAGTCATCAATTATCTTGATTTTGTTCCCTTCTCCGCATCCCCCCAAGCTAACCAAAAAAAACATAAAAAATAAAAACTTTATTGTTTTAAGTTGCATCAATACACTCCTTTATTATCTACTTTTTGTGAGGTTAGTTTAACATCATAATAGTGCAAAAGCATTAGCCCAGATGCGCTAGTACTTTAGTACTAACTCATTTCATGTGTTTGCAATTTATGCAGCACATTCCTATATATTGTTTCAACGTTTTGAGTAAACAGCTTTCCGTTGATAAGTTCAGAGCCATTCAAGGGCTACAGGTATATATATGCGGATGAGTATCAAAGCTGTATTGATGAGATTATTCTAGAACCCGCAGCTTAGTGGTGTGAGATGATTGTATGGAAACATGAATCCCTGTTCATTTGTTTAAGGAGATTTTCCTTCGAATGTATTTTTCTGCATTTTTTTCTTAAGGTCTTCCATGGTGAATGTTGATTTTATTTTTTGCGGAAGATTAACCGAAAAAATATTTGGCTTTTGTTGTGGCGGAAGGTTTTTTTGTTTTACGATGAGGTGATATGCGCCTCGCGGCATTAGAGCAGGAATGCTGAGTCGGGCTTCATTGTTTTGTTTAGTGATTTTAATGCTAGGAGGGAGAACGGCAGTGGACAATATATTGTCGCCTGCAAAATAGATTTCGTCATTTGCGATCGCTAAATGGGAGATAGGTTGAGTAGAAATAATCTCTGTTTCCAATTGAAGTTTTTGTTGTTGGTAGCTCAAGATGACGAGTTTTTGATTGTCCAGGCTTAGATAAATTTTATGCTCATGTACGCTAAGTCCGCTAATTTTTTCACTGATGGGATAAAAGGTGACGGGTATTTTTTGCGTAGCCGTTAAATTGAAAAGTGCTATGCCGTGATTAGAGCTTGCGGTGACCAAATGACCGTTAAGTTTTGCTAAAAACTCAGGTTTTTCATTTGAGTTGAATTTCACCAGAGCGTCGTGGCTATTGTCATTCTTGTTCAAGTCTTTGACGGGGAGTTTTATAATTCCTTGGGTGGCATCGCTGATAAACACATGATGTTCGTCGGCGAGTATGGTAGTTGCTCGCAGATTGATTTTTTTTATAAAAATGGGTGTGGCAGGCATAGAGATGTCATATACCGCCAAGGTTTTTCCCTTTTCACCGAGCAATAATGTATTTCCGCTTAAGCTTAATTGGTTGATTTCGTCTTGCATATTGATTTGATTAACCAAGTGACTCTGAAACGGGTTGCCAATATAGGCGATAGCGAGTCCGCCGTCGCCAGCCGCAATGTAGGCATAGTCACCTTTTAAGATAATGTCTTTGGCATAGCCTTGAAAATGTACCCCGGTGACCCATATTGGATTTAATGCATTTCTATTATCAAAGACCTGCATGCCGCGAGACCCGTTGGCAAGATACAGATATTTGTTTTTTTTTGCGATTTTATGAATTTTCCCTTTGGTTTGGTATTCCCCTATCAGTCGAGGAGCATGAAGATTAGACAGTTCGAGAAGTTTGATTCCGCCCCACCAATCAAGTACATAGGCGATGTTATTTTGTTGGTTGATGCCCCATGCAAAACCACGGGTATCATAATGTGAAACGATAAAGGGTTTTTTTAAGTTGTTGACATCAATAACATGAATACCCGCTTTCCATGAGGCGAGATAGAGTTTGTCGTGATCGAGTGAAATTCCGCGTGAATTGCCAGGAACCGCTAAGTGTGAAAGCACTTTTGGTGTGTCTTCATGGCTTATGTCGAGGAGATATAAGCCAGCATCAAAAAAGGCGACAAAGGCTGTATTTCCGCGGATGACCACATCTTCGGCAAATCCTCCCGGCGCAAACTGGCCAATTTGACGGGGTGCCTCAGGGTTTTTTACATCAAATATGAGCAGGCCCGACTGGTCGTCCGCAATAAATGCAGTGTGGTTCTTCACTTGAATCGCCCACGCTTTACCCGGTGTGTCGAAGCTGCCGAGCAGCCTGGGGTGGCGCGGGTTTTTTACATCAACGATGTGAAAGCCACCTCGATGAGCGGCAATATAAAGCTTGTCGCCTAGTAAGTCCATTGTGTATGCGAGGCCGCTTAATGGGAGCTGAGCAACTAACTCGGGTTGCAATGGATTACTAACATCGGCGATTTTCAATCCATGGTCGTCATCACAAATAAAAGCAAAACCTTCCCTGACGATGACTCCCTTCGGTGAGCCGGTGGTGTGTAAGCTGGATAACAATTTAGGTTCTCGTGGTTGGCTTACATCGTAAATATGCATCCCTGAAAACCAATCCGCAACATATAATAAATTATCGTCGAGATACGCGCGTCTACTTCCTCCCATATTCACACCGACATTGCTGATGACTGGGCCGCTTTCAATGGAAAAATCTATTTCGATAATCTGTTTATGAGTGTAAATCTGTGCGATATTTTTTTGCAAACGAATAAGGAGCGGTTTTACATCGAGACGAAAGTTGCTCATTAATAATGGAGCATCAATATTTGTTGTATCGAATAAGCTAAGAATGCCCGCGTCGCTATAAGTCAGTACCCGCTTGTCCTCATGGGCGATGAGCGTAATATTCCCGAGCTTGTTGTAGCTTCCTCTCCAGCGTAATTTTTTGGTATGCGTATATTCAAGTATAGTGAGGCCGGTATTGCCATCCGCTACGTATAATATATTCCCAGTAGCCAAGGCTTGATGGCTAATAAAGTTAGATTTGAATACGGTAGTGAGGTTTAAATTTCCCTGATTATATTCAAACATGCGTAAGCCGTTTACCCGGTCTATGACTAAGCAGCCCGCAGAAAACGCAATGATATCGAGTGTTGTATGGCGTAATTTTTTTTTAGCCAGTATTCTTGTTTTATTTTTGAGCGTGATATAAAACATTTCGTTGGCTGCATTGGTGATGCATGCAAAGGTGTTATTCATATGTAGTTTTGCAATGGGATGGTGCATATTGAGTGATTGAGTTTGTCTGATTTTTTGCGGGTCAGTGATGTCAAAAAAAAGAAGTTCAGATTTGTTTTGGGTAACTGCAAGCAGCGTATTATTAACCGCAAGTTGCTCAGGTCTTGAGTCTAGATTAAGCCTTGCGATGTATTCTATTTCTTGAGCGGTGTGTTTGATAATTTGTGCAGAGACTGTATTCGTATTGTTTATTGACCAAATCAAATTTTTATTATAGGCCACTTTTGTGGCCTCCCACTGCGTTGTTTTCTTAACATAGGGGCCACCGGGGATAATGGATAAATTGGTGTCTTTTATATCTTGATCGAATTTAATGTTAACGACTTCCGCACGACCCAGTGTCACTCGTTTTGGCTCAACTTCGATAAGAGAAAGTGGCGCGGCACAACCCGTTAGGATAAGACCAAGAAGTATTAGGGTATTAATTAATAAGAAAAACAAAAGCGAGGCTTCCTTAATGCAAAATAATGAAAGAGTTTGTTATGGCAGAGGCGATTATAATAATAGATACGCAACATGATTTGAAGACGCCATCTTATCTTCAAGGAATGTGCGGTGACATCTAAATTTTAGCCGTCACGGGTATCGTTACATGAGTCTGTCTGTATTATTACGTGCAATATTGCCTGCCGGTCTCAGCGATTTAATGAGGCTTAGCGCTTTTTCTTGGTCAAGCACAATGGGCTTAAAATAGATGCCACGGAATTCTTCCTGTTGAAAGTCAGCGAGAATGAAATAGGTTTTATTTACTTCAAAAGTGAATAGTTTTGAGCGTGTTACTTCTTTAGGCATCACGTCGGAGGTTAAGTAGCTTAGGTTTCTAAAAGTAATGTTAATGATTTTTGGTTTGACAAGAATTGCCGCATATTCGCCGATAGATAGCGTTAGTGCTAACTTTTTATCCAGATCAATGCTGAGATCATTATCTGCGACACCGCGCGTTCGTTGAAGTGTTGGTCGCATAAAATAAATCGTTGCATGTTCCTGAGTAGCAGGAACAAACAGTTCGTGTTGCTCAACAATTTGCGTGGTTGTACACGCGGATGAAAAGATAGCACTAATGCTTATCAATCCGGTAAACCACCAGGTTTTAAATTTTGGCATGGATTCTACCCCCCTCAGGATGACCACCCTATTTTTTTCGAGCAAGGGTTTGAGTTTTATTTTTGTAGGCTCTCAATACCCTCGATATACACGTTGATAACTGTACATTAATGTTATGCAAATTGCTCCTCATTTGACCGGATTAAGCTTGGATTCATAAAAATTGATGCATTTGAAATAAATCTTATCCCATAAATGGGGGATGGACGCGACCTTGTTGGACTACTAGTATTTTAGACGCAGAGGCCTAGCGGCTTTTCGCTTTGCCTAAGATGCTGTTCGTTACTCATGAGCCACACGCTGCTTATAGATTTTTAAACAGTTATTTTCTTATTTCTTTGACCGGAAAAAGTCATAGGTGTTTAAGGCTTACGATTGAGTCTGGTGTAGCAAAACCAGAATGACGATTAGATTATTAAGGAGATGTCGATGCAAATTCGTGAACTGATGACAACCAAACCAATAAGTATCCATATTGACTCTACGGTCAAACATGCTGCTGAAATCATTTCAATCAGCGGTATTAGCGATCTCATGGTGGTTGATCATCAAAACGCTTTTACGGGTGTGTTATCAGAAAACGATTTAATTCAACCCTTATTGCCAGATCTAGAAGACGTGATTGAACTAGGTGGTTCTGTAGAGGACGCGCTGCATTTTTTTAAAACGAAAGGAACTGAATATGCCGACTATCCTATTGCACCATTGGTTAACAAAGATCCCATCGTTGTGAAACCCAGTGAAGAAGCATTTTACGCTGCAACCATTTTGCTGCAAAAAAAAATACGCTGCCTGCCCGTTATTGAGCGTGGAGATTTAGCAGGAACTTTTTGCAAAACAGATGTCTGCAGAGGAATGGTTTATCCTCAAAAAAAAGAATTATTGACTGTTACATAATAGGAATTTTATTAATATAACAACATTAGGAAATAACGTGTTGGAAAAAACCTTACGGTTGCGACGTATTTTTACAAAAGCTCAACAGATCAATGTTAAGTTGGGGCATGAGAACTTTGGTTTTTTATCTGAGCAACATGGATTTTTGCCTTCCTTTCCTCCATTGCAATCGTTACCTTCAACGCATTATTTATGGGATGAGATCGCAGCCCAGTTGCCGGAATTAATTAGCACGCTCACTTTACGCCGCATGGTCGATAAATTACCACTTTTGGACTCGACAGTAGATCAGCTTCCTGATCAGTGTTTATCTCGAGCGGCGTTGTTACTTTGCAACATCGCCCATGCTTATTATTGGGTCGAAGTGGGTTCTCCAAAAACACCACCCAACAATATTATTAAACCTTGGACACACGTCAGCCAGCGTTTAGAGCGTCCCCACCCATCGTTATTATCGTTGGACGTTCTGTATAACTGGAAGCTGCGAAACCCAGCCCGCTTAGATCCATTTCGGGTCGACAACATTGAAATACTTGCATCGGTAACTGGGGTTCAGGCAGAGCACATAGAGTATCAAACGGCCTTGGAGTTGATGATGCAAACTATTCCCATTGTTGCTGCTGTTGTCAGAGCCCAAGAGGCAGTGGTCTGCAATGATGTTGAAGGTTTGCAGTTAGAATTATTATTAATCGCGGAGCGCATAGAGCATGTCACAGAAGTGACATATCCTAAAATTGACCTCAATTCCCACAGCGTCAGTTATGTTAATCCTAGCATGTGGGGCAAGGTAGCGGGAGGAGGTTATTTCTCCGGACCAATCCATCCAGACGAATTGGGTATGAGTGGAGCAGGGTATCCCATTTTTTCATTAATGGATATTTTTCTGGGGAGAAAAAACTATGCATCAAAAAAGGGCCAAGAGGCGATAGCCGTTCGTCATTGGTATCCTCGAAATCTGCATCATTTTTTTTCTGAATTGGAAAAAATATCAGTACGGGATTTTATTTTAACAAAGGGTAATCGGAGCTTACGCAACATTTTTCAACAGTTGCTAGATATTTATGCAGGGGACAAAGGTTTTTTAGGCATACATCGCTTGAAGACTTATGGTTTTATGGAAGTGGGTTTTAAAACAGGTCGTGCTGTTACTAATGGTGGATTTAAAAGTCTTAATGTGTTTAAAGAAAAAACCTGGGATGTAATCAATGATGAACTAGAAATCGCACGTAATGAGCGATACACAGGATTGCCCACGCATTGTAATTTTGCGCGGCCCAAAAAGAGTGAAATACTGGAAGCTGGCTCGGAGCAAGAGATTAAACAAATTTCTTTCGATATTGCAGGGACGGACATACGTTATCAACCAGGCGATCGCTGCGGAATTTTACCTGAGAACAGTGATGAACTAATTAATAAGACTATTCGTGCGTTACAGGCGAAATCCGATACGTCTATCGAGCTTCATCTTCCATGGCAAGCGGCGCTTCGGCTACGTACTGATTATCAAGATAACAAAACGAATACAAAAAAAATTCCGCTGTATGAGTTTTTAAAGTTTGGCAAAATCCGTCCCGTTACACGTATTATTGCCAAACGGCTCTATGCGATAACGGCAGCAGCGAGTGTTGCGCATGTTTTGCATGCCCGTGCCGAAGATCAATGGGAGCTATGGGATCTGCTCGATCTAATAGTGCAAGGCGGTTTCGATGTACAACGTTTTTGGCGCGCCAAGCCATGGGAAAACGAAGCTATTTGCCAGCTTATACCACCAGAAACCTTTCGATTATATTCAATTGCTTCTGCATCTCCGAAAAATCAACATTCACCAGAAACGCTGCAATTAACCGTCGGGAAATTGTCCTATGTAACCCAGAGTTCAAATGTTTCTCGTGCTGCTAAAAGAGTCGGAACTGCTTCGAGTTATTTGCATCGTATCAGCGCCCAGGTAATAAATAAAACAGTCGTTAAAATGCCAGATGTTGCGTTACGCGTTGTTCCATCCCCACGGTTTCGTTTACCGGTAGATGCCTCGCGTCCTATTGTGATGTTTGCTGCAGGTACTGGAATTGCTCCCTTTATCGGGTTTATTGCAGAGCGAGTGCGGCAAAACGCCAGCGAGAACTGGTTGTTCTTTTCCACTCGAAGCCGGGATCAGTTCCATGGGCAGCAATGGCTCGCTGAAATGATCGCTGCTGAAAGCTTGATTCTGCATGTGGCATTTTCACGCGAGAACATCAATGTTCGCTTTGTTTCCACTTCACACACAGGAAATCTCGTTTTTGAGCCTGGAAAACGCCGTCGAATTGATAGCCTCATGTTGCAAGAAAAAAATGCTCTTGCGCTATGGGAGTTGCTACGAACTCGACAAGACGGTGGCAAAGAAGCCTGTTTTTATATTTGTGGAAAAACGGCTTTCTCTGCCACTGTTATACATACGCTCAAAGAAGTTGTTCGAAAATATTCGGGAAAAACTGAGGAAGAAATTAATCAATTTATCTATCAGTTGAACGCGGATAGGCGTTTGATGACGGATGTTTTTACCACTTATAGCACCCCTACAAATGAAGAACGTCGAACCTTCGACGCCACTGAAGTAGCCATGCACAACAATCAAGAAAAAGGCTATTGGATGCTGATAAGTGGCAGGGTTTATGATTTAACGGAGTTTATCCAATTGCATCCAGGCGGTCATCAAACCTTGTTGCTGCATTGTGGACTGGATGCTAGTCAGGCTTATCGATCCGTTGGGCATTCATCTGATCCAGCCGTCGAAGCAACGCTCGGAATGTACGAAGTGGGGGTTATTAAACGGCTTGATTTTGGCGAAATAGGTGGTCTTGCGATCGGCCCCGACGGTCCTTTTTATATCAGCTTAGATGAAACTTTCCGGGTTTGGATTCGTTACCTCTATCTTATCGTAGAGATGCAGAATGCGCTTAAGATTGATTTTAGTTTTTTGCAAGAAGCAACTACCGCGTATGAATTAAAACATGATTTTAGTTTGTTCAAAATGCAACTTTTTGTTCAAGCTCAAAAACGGTTTAACGAGCATTGCTTGGATGTTCTGAGTGGTGAGGATTTGCAAGTATTATGGGCGGTTACTTCTGGCTTATGTGATCGTAAATCTGATGTGCGCTGGATGCAACAAGAACTGCAAGCAGTTAATGCCAAAAAGTATGTTCAGCAGGCCAAAAACTGTGTAGGTGTGTTACAAAAAAAAATCGACATTCTAAAAAATGTAAATACAAAAATTTCTCAAACTACGGTTGATATGCTCGCCACATTAAAAATATCGTGTGATCAAATAATTAAACAAAATGACCAGGTATTAAATGCGATCAAGCGAGTAGTTAGTGATGGCGTAAAAGTATTTGAGCACTATGAATCACAAACCATTAATGCAGGTGAGAAGATTTTAATGCACCACGTCACAAGTATTCCCTCAATTCTGCAATCATATTATGAGAAAATTTGGCGCGAAATTATTGAACCGAACGAAAGGAAAATTGAAACATACACAAGTGATAATGCTGCGGTTTTTTTAACTTCTGAAAATGAAGATTCATAGTCTTTTATAAATAAAAGGGAGATCGAGATGAATAAAATAGTTATTCAAGGTGGAGGCCTTGTGGGGCGCGCAATCGCATTCGATCTGTGTGAACAATTCCAGGTCACGGTTATCGATAATGATAGGGCGCGTTTGGCTTTGTTAACAAGATTGATGCCCAGTATCCAGGTTATTCAGGCAGATCTTTCCATGCCTAAAGAATCTGCCGCGGTATTGCAGAATGTTGATGACGCGGATTTGATTATAAATGCCTTACCTTCTGCGATCGGTTTCCAAGCTTTGCGTGCGGTTATCGAGGCAGGTAAAAACTGTGTCTCCGTCGCTACATTGTTAGAGGATACTCGTAAATTAGACAGCTTGGCTAAGCAAAAAGGGGTAACTGCGGTCATTGACGCAGGTATTGCACCAGGTCTATCAAATCTGATTTTGGGTCACCATGTACAACAAATGGAAATACACGAATACGAGTGTTTCTTTGGTGGATTACCCAGAATTCCCGAGTGGCCCCTATATCATCGAGATTTTTATTCGCCGCATGAGTTGCTCGCTGAATACCTTAACCCTGCTGAGATAGTCGATCAAGGACAGCTCGTTTCGCTGAGCCCGTTAAACCATATTGAGCAAATTGAATTTCCTGGGTTAGGGGTGTTAGAAGCTATCCACTACAATGGATTAGGAAATTTGCCGCAAACCATGCGTCACAAAATACAGAACATGAGACAAAAAATGTTGCGTTATCCGCAGCATCTCGATTGTATTCTTGCGTTACGAAGATGTGGTCTGCTGAGCGATGAACCGGTTAAATTAGCAACTGATCTATGGGTGCGACCGATAGATCTCACTGCAAAGGTATTAGAGTCTTGCATGAACTTTAGTGAGAACGATAGCGATGCTATTGCAATGCGTGTCACTTTGCGTAGCAGTGCACAATGTTATGTTTACCGGTTATTTGATCAATATGATCACGTCACGCAGTTTTCAGCAATGAGTCGGACCACGGGTTATACCTGTTCTGCAATTAGTCGCCTAGTATTAAATGGGTTTTTTACCCAAAAAGGAATAATTTCACCCGAACTCATTGGCATGCAAGCAGAGTGTTTTACCCAGATTATTAACGATTTACAAAACCGTGGTTTGACATTTGACATTGAACATACAGAATATGAGAAATTTAAAGGCAATGAATTAATAGATAGCGCAACCGACAGCGCCAATTCGTCGGTTTATGCAACACCGTGAGTGAATTGTGAAAAAATCTATCAATATTTTGGTAAGGAATTTCAATTTTTCTAATACTGATTTGTTGCAATAAGAGGAGTATAAAAATTCAAAAATAATAATATTATAAATAATAGTGTAATGTAATATTTATGTTAAGTGTGTTGGCATTCTTCATAACTTGTACTAGAATTACATCTCGTCAAAAATTATTTCAACCCGGTTATTAACCAAGGTAAATAATGGATGGTTCCAATCGCATAATTCACAATGTACTGTTGGTGGAAGATGATGATGCGACTCGACAACGTTTAGTCCAAGTTATAAACGCAAATGAATACCTGACCGTTGTTTGGAGTTGTGCAACGCTCAAAGAGGGATTATTAATCCTTGATACCCAGCATCCTGATGTCTTGTTAACTGATTTAGGTTTACCAGATGGTAGCGGCATAGAGCTTATTCGTGCCGCACGTATGCATAGTGATGTTATAGAGATCATGGTGATTTCGGTATTCAGCGATGAACGCAATACTCTCGAAGCCATCAAGGCGGGTGCTACGGGCTACCTCTTAAAAGACGGTGATACCGCTTATATCGGGGATGCAATACTGCGATTATTGGCCGGAGAGTCGCCTATTAGCCCGGGTATTGCGCGGCATGTGCTGAAGTCCTGCTGTAATGCCAATCGCCATGATTCTGATGCTCAAGAAAGTCTGAAAAAAAAAGTACCAAAACTGACTAAGCGTGAGACTGAGGTTCTTCAGTGTATCACCAAGGGCTACACCTATCATGAAGTGGCGAGCATGCTGGGTATGTCTCGAAATACCATAACTTCTCATATCAAAAATATTTATCGAAAACTGGAAGTTCATTCGCGCGGAGAAGCTGTTTTTGAAGCAATGCAGTTTGGGCTGATGGATATGCCCTTGTAAGTGATCTCACTGAAATTTATCACCGCTTATGTATTTCGTACTAAGTTGGCTTATGCGCTTGCGTGGATCACATTCTATATATTTTGTGTGGTTGCGGCTTCTATCGTTTTTCTTTATGAACTACCACTACCTGAAGAGCGATTAACGGTCTCAGAAGACAGTTGGGCGGCAACCACCTTACCTGATAATTGGCGTCATCAGGAACAATCACCACGCTTATAATCCCGATTAATTGAGGGGTTTAACATGCAATAAAAATGTCACCGGCCCGTCATTCACTAATTGTACTTTCATGTCTGCGCCAAACTGCCCTGAGGCTACGTTTGAGAATTGTCGTTTTGCGAGTTTTACAAAGTCTGAAAATTGGTTTTTAGCCGTTTCAGGTGAAGCTGCATTTGAAAATCCCGGGCGTGTTCCTTTGCGGGTATCAGCAACCAGCGTAAACTGGGGTATAAGCAATAACCCGCCTCGGATATCTTGCACCGATAAATTCATTTTGCCAAGTTCATCGGGGAATACGCGATAAGTTAGAATGCGCTGCAAGAGTCGTTTTGCGCTTTGTGCATTGTCATTTCGTTCTATGCCGACAAGCACCATCAGTCCTCGAGTAATTTTCCCTATTAATTGTCCGTCAACTGATACGGAGGACTCGGTAACTCGTTGTAATAAACCTATCATTTGACGACACGTCCTATAGGATTATTTAGCTTTCTAGGTTTAACCCCTTGATGCACGTTTCCGTTCGTTTTCGGTCAGTAATTTTTTTCTGATGCGAATTGAATTTGGAGTGACTTCTACCAACTCATCATCGTCGATAAACTCTAGAGCTTGCTCTAGGCTCATGCGAATGGGTGGAACGAGGTCGATGGCGTCATCTGTGCCGGATGCGCGAACATTCGTGAGTTGCTTGGCTTTTAGGGGATTGACCACAAGGTCATTCGAGCGTGAGTGAATGCCAATAATAATGCCTTCATAGACCTCCTCGCCATGGCTTAGAAACATGCGTCCGCGTTCTTGCAAGTTCCA
>CAZWUO010000012.1:0-39214 GCA_964636675.1 uncultured Ectothiorhodospiraceae bacterium | reverse complement strand
AGGAATTAACCAACCATAGTTTGCCTGAAAATGGCAACGCATTTGGGGGCCGAGATCATACAACCGTCATACATGCTTGCAAGAAAGTGAATGAATTAAAAAAATCCGATATCAAAGTAGAAGAAGACTACAGTAACTTGTTAAGAAGATTAACGACGTAATGATAAACGGTGGTAAAACCTGTGGATAACTATTTTAGTCACAAAGAAGGCCATTATCATACACATGTTATCCACAAGTCAGACACAAGAAAATCACGATTTCAAACAGGAAAATAGAGCCATAAGACATTGTAATTAAACTAAATAGTAAAAATACTAACAGAATATGGCAGTCCTATTAATAATAGTAAGTTTTATATAATATAAGGTAATTATTTATGAAGTTTGAAACAACGAGGGAAAACTTATTAGGCCCGATACAAATGGTAAGCAGTGTTGTCGAGAGAAAACAGACTTTGCCCATACTTTCAAACGTTCTTTTAAAACTTAAAAATAATAAGATTTCGGTAACGGCTACCGATCTAGAGATGGAGGTTATTGCTAAATTAGATGTTCAAAATGGTATCGATGGTGAAATCACAGTACCCGTTAGAAAATTATTGGATACATGTAAAGCTTTACCCGAAGATTCAAATTTAACCTTCACCACTGAAGAAAAAAAAGCCATTATAAAAAGTGGTCGGACGCGTTTTAGTTTAACCACGATAGCATCAGAAAATTTTCCAGTGATAGAAACCAAAAACGAATTATATACCTTCGAGTTAAACCAAAATAAATTGAAATATTTACTCGAAAAAACAAGTTTTTCCATGGCTTTACAAGATGTTAGATATTATTTAAATGGTTTATTTCTGGAGATTAAAGACAACACTATTACTGCCGTTGCGACCGATGGCCATCGCCTAGCACTCAGTCATTTAACGGGTGATATTAACTCACCTGACACCTTAAGTACCATTATTCCCCGCAAAGCGGTATTAGAAATGATTCGATTACTCGCCGAGGACGATTCGCAAGTCTCTGTAACTATTGGAGAAAATTTTCTACGGTTAGGATTTAGTAAAACAGTTTTCACTACTAAGCTTATCGATGGGCAATATCCCAATTACAATAACGTAATACCGCAAACGGGAGAAAATCAACTCGTTGCGAATAAAGAAGCGATAAAACAATGCCTAATAAGAACCTCTATTTTATCTAATGAAAAATACAGGGGAATACGTATAGAAATTGAAAATAATAAAATAAAAGCACAAGCCAATAATCCTGATCAAGAAGAAGCGGAAGATGAAATAGAGGTTTCGTACTCAGGCGAAAACTTAAGAATTGGATTTAATGTCAATTATTTAATCGATGCAATTACCGCTGTTGATTCTGATGAGGTGCTGATTAAATTTTCAGATGCTAATGGAAGCGCAGTTATAGTGCCTACAGACAACGAAACAAACTCGCTGTATGTTGTTATGCCAATGAGGCTGTAAGAGTTTTGATACAATTGCAAGAAATATATTGTAAAAATATTAGAAACCTCGTAGAACAAAACGTCATCTTAAATCCAGGAATCAATATATTTCATGGTGAAAACGGAAGCGGGAAAACAAGTTTTCTCGAGGGGATACACTTACTCGCAACCGGTAAGTCTTTCAGAAATCATATTACTGAGCAAATAGTTAAACACGAAGAACAGGAGTTATGTCTTAAAGGGGTTTTTTTTGATACTCAAAAAAATTTTAACACCACCTTGGCGATTATCAAGGGACGCAAGACCACCCAATTAAGAATTAACCAAAAGAGTGAAACCAAGCTTAGCAAACTTGCTCGCGTGGTTCCTCTGATTGTAATCACTCAAGAAAGTCACAAGCTACTTCAGGAAGGCCCTCAGTGGAGAAGACGATTTATCGATTGGGGTTTGTTCCACGTGGAACAACTGTGTTCATCAATATGGGTAGATTTTAATAAAGCATTGAAACACCGAAATCGATTACTGCAATCTAGGCCTTTAAAAAACGACAAACATTTTTTGCTGTGGACTGAAAAAGTAGCCGTGTTGGGTCAACAATTGACCGAATATCGGCAGAATTATTTATTAGAGTTAGCAGAGTATATTCCTTTGATATCGGCAGATTTGCTCAAGAACGTCAAGATTGAACTCGAGTTTAAAAGAGGGTGGAAAAAGGATTGTGACTTATATGATTCTCTTATCGATAACTACGAAAAAGATATTAGTACTAAAGTCACCTCAGTAGGTCCCCAGCGCGCGGACTTTATTTGCAGATTTGAATCGCGAAAGGCCAATGGGTTTGTATCCCGTGGCCAACAAAAATTGCTTATTTATGTTTTGATCCTGGCTCAAGTTTGTCATTTAAAACAAAAAATCAATAAAAATGTTATCCTATTGATTGATGAACTCAGCGCTGAGTTAGACGAATTGAATTTAATCCAATTATTGCAGTTATTAGAAAAATATCTTCCACAAACATTTATTACAACTGCTAACGCTAAATTTATTCCCGTTGATGTATTAACGCAGTGTAAAATGTTCCACGTGGAACAAGGAATGATTGAAGCAGCTTAACCAACTATATTTTAGGTGATATTAATGAGTGATCCCTCAAGTTCATATGATTCTTCCAATATAAAAGTACTAAAAGGTTTAGATGCCGTTAGAAAAAGACCGGGTATGTATATAGGAGATACTGATGATGGATCTGGACTACATCATATGGTGTTTGAGGTTGTTGACAACTCAATCGACGAAGCCCTAGCAGGACATTGCGATGCGATTAGCGTCGTATTAGAACAAGATGGTTCGGTATCGGTATCCGATAATGGCAGGGGAATTCCTGTTGATATACATCCCGAAGAGGGTCGTTCTGCCGCTGAAGTTATTATGACCGTGTTACATGCAGGCGGTAAATTTGACGACAACTCGTATAAAGTATCCGGTGGATTGCATGGAGTGGGCGTATCAGTTGTAAATGCCTTATCGGACACTTTGACCATCACTATTCAACGAGATGGGAATACTCATCACCAAGAATATGCTCTTGGCGAGCCGGTTGAACCCTTGAAAATCATTGGAGAGACTCAAGAATCAGGCACCAAGCTCAATTTTATACCGAGTAAAAAGATTTTTTCAGATGTGGAATTTCATTACGATATTTTATCTAAACGTTTAAGAGAACTCTCTTTCTTGAATTCTGGAGTTCGCATTGCTCTGACAGATAGGCTTTCTGATCGAAGTGATGTGTTTGAATATAAGGGAGGAATTCAAGCATTTGTAGAGCATCTCAATCAAATGAAAACCCCTGTGCACAAAAATGCTTTTTATTTTCAAAGTGAAAAAGACGGTATGGGTATCGAAGTAGCTATGCAATGGAATGATTCCTATCAAGAAAATATCTTTTGTTTTACCAATAATATTCCTCAAAAAGACGGGGGATCTCACCTTGCTGGGTTTAGAGGCGCATTAACTCGAACCCTGAATTCATTTATAGAAAAAGATAATGTCTTTAAAAAATTAAAAACCACGATGACCGGCGATGATTCCAGAGAAGGATTGACAGCGATTCTTTCCGTTAAAATTCCAGACCCTAAATTTTCCTCGCAGACCAAAGACAAACTCGTTTCATCTGAAGTTAAAGGATTTGTTGAGTCAACGATGTCTGAATATCTGCAAATATTTTTAGCGGAAAATCCTCAAGATGCCAAATCAGTTGTCTTAAAAATAATTGATGCCGCAAGAGCACGCGAAGCAGCGCGTAAAGCCAGAGAGATGACACGGCGAAAAGGTGCTTTGGATATTGCAGGTCTTCCGGGAAAGCTAGCAGATTGTCAGGAAAAAGATCCTTCGTTATCAGAATTGTTTATTGTGGAAGGAGACTCTGCAGGGGGATCTGCTAAACAAGGCAGGGATCGAAAGTTTCAGGCAATTTTGCCTTTGAAAGGTAAAATTTTAAATGTAGAAAAAGCAAGATTCGACAAAATGTTGTCTTCTGTGGAAGTAGGCACTCTCATTACGGCATTAGGTTGCGGCATTGGAAGAGATGAATATAACCCAGATAAATTGCGCTATCACCGTATTATATTAATGACGGATGCCGATGTAGATGGATCGCATATTCGGACACTCCTCTTAACGTTTTTTTATCGCCAAATGCCAGAACTATTGGAACGTGGCCATATTTATATTGCCCAGCCGCCTTTATATAAAATTAAAAAAGGCAAGCAGGAAACTTATGTTAAGGATGATAATGCATTAACCGCGCATTTGCTGCAAACTGCCTTGCAAGGGGCTTCGCTTAAATTAAATGAAAACTCGCCACCGGTGTCGGGTCAAGCCCTAGAGAGTTTAGCCTTGAATTACCAATATGTTATTGCTGCCATAGAACGTATGTCATCTCGCTATGCTATTGAAATACTTGAAAAATTAATTTATGTAGACCCTGTAAATTCTGCAATACTAAGCAATAAGGATAAGGCCTTAAATTGGGTAAACGAGATCGTAACAAGGCTTTCTGAAGAGGCGAATAAGATTTTGACCGAAGGATCGATCCGTACCATAGAAGATTCGGAAGAAATTGAAATCGTCATTAGCTGCACAAGACATAGCGTAAAAACGGATTATGTATTCGACAGCAGCTTTTTTAATAGCATCGAATACGCCCGTATTACTGAATTAAACAGCAGCCTTCGGGATTTGATTGGCGTTGGCGCAACGATTTATCGAGGTGATAAATCATTAAGTGTTGCGTCTTTTAAACAAGCGATTAATTGGTTATTGGATGAAGCTAAACGTGGCCAGCATGTACAACGCTACAAAGGTTTAGGTGAAATGAATCCTGAGCAACTTTGGGAAACGACATTGGATTCGGAATCGAGAAGCTTATTGCAGGTGAAAATTGAAGATGCGATCGTTGCTGATGAAATTTTTACGACGTTAATGGGCGATCAAGTTGAGCCAAGACGTAATTTTATAGAGAAACATGCGTTAACGGTAAATAATATAGATACTTAAGTTGTATCTATTCAACTCATCTCTGAAATCCCCCAGCTTATAGGGCTGGGGTTTTTTTTTGCAGCCTGTTAACAGGCCCCCTAGTGAAAGCTAACTGTGATATGAATCTACACGCTTAACTTCATTGGTAGAACCGAGTATGACAGGAACGCGTTGATGAATTTCCTTAGGCTGCAGCTCCATGATTCTTTCTCGCCCCGTTGAACTCAAACCTCCAGCTTGCTCGACGATGAAGGACATTGGATTTGCTTCGTACATTAAGCGTAATTTACCGGCCTTTGTGGGATCTTTTGTATCGAAGGGATACATGAAAATGCCGCCTCGGGTTAATATCCGGTAAACTTCCCCGACCATAGACGCAACCCATCGCATATTGAAATTTTTGTCTCTATTACCGGTGACGCCATCAATACACTCCTGAACATAGCGTTGTACAGGTTCTTCCCAAAATCGTTGATTAGACATATTAATCGCGAACTCCGCAGTATCTTCGGGGATCATCATCTTTTCATGGGTTAGTTTAAAATCACCCGTGTCAGGATCAAGGGTAAACCCATTGACGCCGTTTCCAGTGGTGATAATCATCAAGGTTGAAGGTCCGTACAAACAGAATCCAGCGCATACTTGCTCGGTTCCAGGAATCAAATAATCCGGTAACTCTGGATTGCTAACGCCTTCGGGGCATTTAACAATAGAAAATATAGATCCTACCGTGATATTAACGTCGATATTTGATGAACCATCGAGCGGATCAAAATACATTAAGTAAGGCCCTTTTTTATACTGGGCAGGAATACTGTATACATCCTCTTCTTCTTCCGAAGCCATTCCAGCTAAAGTGCCAGACTTTTCGGTATGACGAATAAACATTTCGTTCGACATGACATCGAGTTTTTTCTGTGTTTCACCTTGAATATTTTCAGATTCTGCGGATCCCAAAACACCGTAAAGAGCACCGTGGTTTATAGCGGTATGAATCTCTTTGCATGCGGCGCTAATATCTTCAACTAAAGATATTAGATTTGAATCAATATTTTGTCCGGCTTTTTGCTCATTTTGTAGATATTCTTTAATGTTGACAGTGTTTTCCATGCTATTTCCTTAAGTGAGGTTTGATTCTTTTAACTAAAAATATCCATTACTTACAATTAGTGATCGTACTGGATATATTTTTAGTTCAAATATTGTGGCGAATTGTACCAAAATTGAGCGGGCAAAATACAGTAGATGAACAACACAGAGAGGTGTTTCGGAACAAGGACAGGCATCCCTGAGTCCCTCCCCGCCTCCTCTCATCTCCCTCAGACGGAAGTAATGGGTTTGAAGGAGTTGCTGGTTATTTCTTCCATTTGAGATTCAATCCAGTTTTCCACTTCAATATTCAACTCAGCGGATGTTTTGCCTTCTGGGTGGATTGCAGCTCCGATCTTGACGGTTATCATGCCAGGTTTTTTTACGAATGAGCCTTTACTCCAAAACTCGCCTGCATTGTGTGCCATTGGAATGATGGGGTATCCGGTGTTAATAGCGAGCCTCGCTCCCCCTTGGCGGTATTTTCCGCGTTTACCGGCGCGTATTCGTGTTCCCTCGGGAAATAACACCACGCAACGTTTAGCATCCAATCGTTGTTGTCCTTGTTTAATGAGTTGTTGCATCGCTTCTTTGCGTGAAGCGCGATCAATTGCAATAGGTTCGGTCAGCGCTAATCCCCAACCAAAAAAAGGTATTTTTAATAACTCGCGTTTCAACAACCAGGCTTGTTCGCCAAATATTTTCTGTAAAGCGAGTGTTTCCCAAGTAGACTGATGTTTGCATAATACGATAACTGCCGAATCAGGAATATTCTCCGCGCCTTCGACGTGATAAGAAAGCCCACAAATGATGTTAAGTGCCCAGATATTCATTTTAGCCCACCGACTGATAAAGGCATAACGGACGCTAAAGGGTAGAGGATATAAAAAAAGTGCGGGGATGGCGATGATAATGGCAGTTATTGCCATAAACATATTAAATAAAGTAGAACGTATCAACTGCATTTGGGTTTTCTTCTGATTTTTCTAAGCGCGAAATTTTACACGTGATTTCCTAGAATAGCATCTACTGCGTGCGTTAAATCTTTATACACGGGGAAATCGATCTCGGGCTTGTTTTCGGCTAAGGTTTTTTGTCCTTTACCGGTTTGCACGAGTATTGGTATACCACTACATTGTCGAGCAGCGAGGATATCTCGGTAAGAATCCCCAATGCAATACACACCGGATAAAGTAGTATTGAAAACTTGTTCCACTTTATTGAATAAGCCTGCTTTGGGTTTACGACAACTGCAATTATCCGCAGGGCCGTGAGGACAATAAAAGATCGCGTGTATTCTCCCCCCCTGCTGAGCGACGAGTTTATACATTTTATTGTGCATACGGCCGAGTGTTTGGTGATTGTAAAAACCGCGGCTGATGCCAGATTGATTGGTGATTACAATCACCTTATAGTTATTTTTAGAGAGTTTTGCAATAGCCTCAATACTTCCAGGTATAGGAAGCCATTCGTCTGCTGATTTTATATATTGATCAGAATCTTCATTGATAACACCATCGCGGTCTAAAATGATCAACTTCATTTTTTTGGGTTCTCGGCTTGAATCAACGAAATATCCGCAATCATCAAAAACTGATCACTCAGCATTTTGACGAGTGCTAGACGATTTTTGCGGATATCATTCTCTTTAGACATAACCATGACGTGTTCGAAAAATTGATCTATATATTTTTCGAGGGTTGCCAGCAAACTCAAAACTTTTGCATATTTTTTTTGCACGATGAATGTTTTGCTTGCCGATTGAATTTTGAGAAGTTCTGCATAAAGTGCTATTTCGTGAGCTTCGATTAATAGAGAAGCTTGCACGTTTTCAGGAAAATTTTCCGTGGTTTTGCGCAAGATGTTTCTAATTCTTTTATTTGCTGCCGCGAGACTAATCGCTTCGGGTAGTTTGCGAAAAGTTTCTACTGCCTTAATCCGCAGGTGAAAATCAGTTGGCTCATAAGAATCTATTTCTCTAACCGCGTGATAGGTGTCTAAACTTACATTCTGTTCTACGTAATAGGCCTTGAGCCGATCAAAAATGAAGTCAAGTAATTGGGCTGTTAAATCATCAGTGTTTTGCAATTTTTTGTAATAGATTGCAATGGAATGTGTGATTAACTGACTCAAATCGATTTCTATTCCATTTTCAATAATGATTCTGAGAACACTTAGCGCAGCACGCCGCAGACCAAAAGGGTCTTTATCTCCAGTAGGTAATTGTTGAATCCCAAAGATACCAACTAATGTATCTATTTTGTCGGTGATCGCTAAAATTTGTCCAACCTGTGTGGTAGGTAGCTTATCTCCCGCAAAACGCGGTAAATACTGTTCCCTAAGTGCAATGGAAACCGCGGAAGATTCTCCAGTGTGACGCGCATAGTACTCCCCCATTATTCCTTGCAGCTCGGGAAACTCGCCAACCATTTCGCTGACTAAATCACTTTTGCAGAGGATAGCGGCGCGTGTACAATGTTGTGAATCAGTCGCCAATGTGTTGGCGAGCCACAAAGCCAATTGTTCATTGCGTTTTACTTTTTCAAATACTGTTCCTAATTGTTGCTGAAAAACAATATCTTTAAGTCGTTGGGTCTTTTCTTCTAAAGACGTTTTTAAATCTTGATTCCAGAAAAATTCAGCATCAGCAAGGCGAGGACGAATCACCCGTTCGTTTCCATGTTGAACGGTTTTTGAGTTTTTGCTCTCGAGGTTAGAAATAGTGATAAAATGAGGTAAAAGCTTTCCGTTTTTATCCAAAATATGAAAGTATTTTTGATGTCCTTTCATTGCAGAGATAATAACCTCAGTAGGCAGGTCTAGGAATTTTTCATCGAAACTTCCAATAATTGCAACCGGCCATTCAACGAGAGAAGTGACTTCGTCCAATAATTCTTCATCAATTTGTGCCGTTCCCTTTAGGCTTAAAGCGGCTTCTTCAATTTGCGCTTTTACGATCGTTTTTCTATTGGCATAATCTGCGAGAACTTTTCCTCGAGATTGCAACAGAGGCGCGTAGTCCATAGGGTTGGGTATATCAATCGGTTCGGGATGATGAAAACGATGGCCTAAACTCGCGCGTCCCGTTTTAACATCAAGTATATGACAATCGATCACCTCGTCACCGAGTAACATGAGAACCCAATGTACCGGGCGTACAAAGCGCGTGGGTTTATCTCCCCAACGCATTTTTTTAGGAATGGGTAATTTACTCAGGGCATTTTTTACAACATCCGGCAAAAGTTTTTCTGCGGGTTCCCCTGGAATTTGATGCTGAAATACGAGTGCTCCACCTTTTGCATTGTCTTCGGTCGCTAAATCACTAACCGCAACTCCGCATGAGCGCGCAAAGCCTTCGGCAGCGGGAGTTGCACAGCCATCTTCGTCAAAAGCAGCTTTAAGTGATGGGCCCTTGCGCGTTACCGCCTTATCGTTTTGTTGAGTTTGCAGTCCCTGAATGATAACCGCTAATCTTCGAGGACTCGCAAATGCTTGGCTACTGGTGTAACTCAATGCAATACTGTCTAAACTCTGGGTGATCTCAGTGTGAAATGCAGTGACGAGCTTTTTTAAGGCCTTAGGGGGTAATTCCTCAGTACCAATCTCAATGAGAAAATCTTTAGGCATACTCATTGTACACTCTCCGTTTTTAAACTTGGAAAACCAAGTTTTTCGCGGTTTTCAAAGTAGGTCTGTGCGACGGCTCGTGCTAACGTTCGGATGCGCCCAATGTAGCGTGCTCTTTCGGTCACCGAGATTGCTTGTCTAGCGTCGAGGAGGTTAAAGGAATGCGAAGCCTTTATAATCAATTCATAAGCCGGTAAAGGTAAGCCATGTTCAATTAATTTTTTACACTCTTGCTCACACTGATCAAAGCAATTAAAAAGGATTTTGGTGTTAGCGTGCTCAAAATTATAAGCCGACATTTCGACTTCGTTTTGCTGAAATACATCACCGTAAGTGATTTTTCCGTGAGTTCCGTTCGTCCAGACCAAATCGTAAATACTCTCAACGCCCTGTAAATACATGGCTAGACGTTCTAAACCATATGTAATCTCACCGGTAACCGGTTTGCAGTCAAGCCCACCTACTTGTTGGAAATAAGTAAACTGAGTAACTTCCATACCATTTAACCAAACCTCCCAGCCTAATCCCCAGGCACCTAAGGTAGGTGACTCCCAATCATCTTCAACAAATCGCACATCGTGTTCGAGGAGATCGAATCCCAAGGTTTTAAGGGAATCAAGATATAGCTCCTGGATGTTATCAGGTGATGGTTTGAGCATCACTTGAAATTGATAATAGTGCTGTAAGCGGTTCGGATTTTCCCCATATCTACCGTCAGTTGGACGCCTACAGGGCTGAACATAAGCCGATCTCCAAGGTTCAGGGCCGATTGAGCGCAAAAAAGTAGCAGGATGGAATGTGCCAGCGCCGACCTCCATATCCAGAGCTTGAGTCATTACACAGCCTTGTTGTGCCCAGAAATCTTGTAGCGCGAAAATTAGGCCTTGAAAAGTAGAAAGATCATTAGCTTGCATGTAATTACCACTGGTTAAATAGGATTAAAGATGTCGCGGATTATATCGTGACACGCAGATTAAAACTATCCAGCTGGAAAAATAAGCTAGTTGACGCCTGTTTATCCATAGCATTGATTTAATTAGTAAAATAACTATATTTCGAACCGAATTGGGGATTAACAACGGGTTCAAATTAAAGCTTTTTGGATCCATGGCCGATTTCGTAAGTATCTAGCTTTAAAGGATTTTTATGACTTCTATCGTGCTCGGTTCAACAACTTCTCAATGGCAACGAATTATTCATGAAGCAGGTGAAAGCTGTCATCTACAGCTCAATGAAGAAATGGAAAGCTATTTGGTCTTTTTAATGATGCGTTTTCAGGGATGTCCTGAGGTAGTGGAATCTGTTGTTGCCATAGAATATCTGCACAGCCAATTGGCAACGGGTCGGATTAAACAAGACCAGCTGCGAGAAGTTGGTGATCGATGTTTGCTGTTTTCAGGGTTCTTTCCCAAGCGTGCGCATAAACGCCGTGTCAAAATTAGTTATTTTGTGGAGATTGGACGTAGCGCCTATCATCAACTTGCGGATCATTCATCGGCGCAAATCCAAAAATTATATTTACACCTGGCCCAAGGCTTTGTACCGCTAATGGATGTATTACAGACCGTGCGCCAAATGGGTCAGGATTCACCGATTTTAGAGCCGCTAGAAGCAATCGAGCTATGGCAAGATACCGGCAGCAAAAGTGCGTTGGCCTCACTCAGAAATCACACAGATTCATTACCCGTCAGTATTTCCACAAACTCTAATATCAAGCATTAACCCCTCTTAGCGTTTCCTGCTAGAATACGCGCTTTATTTTTAGACAGAAAGAATGCGCAGTCAATTAGGCCGGTGCAGTCGCTCTATTTAACCTAGGTACCGTTTCAGTCGTGAGTAAATCCATTAGCAAACCTAATAACAAGCAACGTAAAGCGGTTGCATTAATTTCTGGCGGCTTAGATTCGTTGCTGGCAGCGAAAGTCATCATGGATCAAGGTATTCACGTTGAAGGTATAAACTTTTACACGGGTTTCTGTGTAGAAGGTCATACCCACGCCATTCGCAAAAAAGATAAAGCCAAGCCCAAACGAAACAATGCGCTATGGTCGGCTGAGCAGCTCGGAATTCCATTGCATATTATCGATGTCATCGAACCGTATAAGAAGGTATTAATTAATCCCAGCCATGGATACGGCGCAAACATGAATCCGTGCCTTGATTGCAAGAGTTTTATGGTAGGCCAAGCGGTTGAATGGATAAAAAAAAATGACTTTGATTTTATCATCACCGGAGAAGTTATTGGGCAACGCCCGATGTCTCAACGCCGCGATACTATGCCGGTTATCGCACAAGAGTCGGGGGCATTAGATTTGTTGTTGCGTCCACTTTGCGCAAAATTACTGCCGCCCACATTACCTGAAAAAGAAGGCTGGGTGGATAGAGAGCAGCTGCTAGATTTCAATGGTCGTACGCGAAAACCGCAAATTGCACTTGCTGCTAAACTCGGGTTTAAAGATTTTGCGCAACCTGCGGGAGGTTGTTGTTTTCTGACCGATAAAAATTATTCTGATCGCTTAGTTGATTTATGGAAAGCCCGAGAGAGCAAAGAATATGAGCTTGATGATGTCATGTTATTAAAAATAGGAAGACATATCAGGCCTAAGCCGCATTTCAAACTCATCATCGGCAGAGAAGAAGGCGAAAATAAATTTTTGGAAGGTTATCGCAAGCAGTTTGTACATCTGTATACCACCAGTGCGAACGGGCCTTTAGTCCTTATAGAAGGTAATGTCGATGCGGCGGATCTGCAACTCGCTGCGGAAATAACCGCGAGATATAGTCAAGGCCGGCAGGAAGAAATCGTTATTGTAGAAGCAAAAGATCGAACGGGGCTGGCTAAGGTACTGAGGGTTAAACCATTCACCAACGAAGCACAACTGAAAGAGTGGTATATATGAGCCATCATGTACTCGATGCACAGCGATTGCTTTGTCCAATGCCCGTTATACGTACGCAAGACAAAGTTAAATTACTCTCACCGGGTGATACGCTGGATGTGATTTGTACCGACCCAGGTGCCACCAGTGACATACCTGCATGGTGTAGAATTACCGGCCACCGCTACATAAAAAGTCAAGTTGTCAATGATGCCATCGTCATAAGTATCGAGGTCGCGTGCATTGACTAATCAATCAGATCATATGCATGCTCCGCTGCCTAATGGGAAGGAAGATCCCTCTCGATATTTAGAGATTCGCAAAGTCACTCTTGTATCGATACTCGTCAACAGTGTTTTGTCGTTGGTAAAAATAGTATTAGGTTTTGTTGGACAATCGCAGGCCTTGATTGCAGATGGAATTCATTCACTCGCAGATTTAGTGAGTGATTTTGTGGTTCTTTTTGCCGCTAAACAAAGCACCAAAGCAGCAGATGATGAACATCCCTACGGACATGGTCGCATTGAGACGGTGGTATCGGTTGCGCTAGGGGTATTATTAGTTGCTGTGGCATTGGGTATTTTAACCGATGCCGTCGATAGAATTTTGCATCCAGAAGAATTATTAGAGCCGACAGGGATTGCATTATTTGCAGCGATATTCTCTATTTTTGCCAATGAAGGATTGTTTCAATACACCATTATCGTCGCAAACCGAATCAATTCCAACATGTTGAAAGCCAATGCTTGGCATCATCGAACAGACGCCATATCTTCAATTATCGCGAGTGTTGGAATAGCAGGAACCATGGTAGGGATGCCGTTGTTGGATGCGGTAGCTGCCATTGGGGTGAGCTTAATGATCGCCAAGGTAGGTTGGGATATCGCCTGGGCTGCATTGCAAGAATTAATGGACAAAGCACTTGATGCAGAAAAAACCGACGATATTAAAGCTCACATAGTGTCCATATACGGCGTGAAAGCAGTTCACGCTCTGCGATCGCGCAGCCATGGCGGACAGGCATTTGTCGATGTTCATATTTTATTAGATGACCCCAAACTCAGTGTTTCCGAAGGTCATCGCATTAGCGAAGTGGTACAAGAAACCCTGTTATCTGAAATTGATGAAGTGACGGATGTTACTGTGCATATCGACGCAGAAGATGATGAAAATGCAGCGCCGTGTAATGAGTTGCCGCTGAGAGATGAATTAATGCAGCGTCTCGAAACGCTTTGGCGTGACAAACCGTTGCATAAAAAAATAAGACGCGTAACCTTGCACTATCTTAATGGACAGATTTTTGTAGAATTAATTTTGCCCTTGGAAATTGTGGTTTCAGCCGAAGAAGGAAAACGGATTGCGTTAGAGTTTTCACACCTTGCTGCACAAGACCCTCAGGTCGCAGAAATTTCCGTTCATTATGAGTAGTGTGCCGCGGTACTATAATGGTGCAATAAATAAAGATCACGCCCCATTTCGGGGTGAATAAGTGGGCTGTTTTCTATATGCAATGCCTTGAAGTATTATAACTTTCTGTTAATTATTACGTTTTTTTCATGGCATATTATATGCCCTCATATAATTCACGCTTAATGACTATTGTAAATATTGCAAACAACAGGTCTTCTTGGATAAATCCAAACTAACTATAAACACTTTCTAATTGGAGGAGTGGTATGTCTTCAAAAGTAACAGACATCATACGAGAGAATGATGTGAAATTTGTAGATTTTCGTTTTACGGATACTCATGGTAAAGAGCAACATGTAACAGTTCCTGCAAAATGTGTCGATGAGGACAGCTTGAAAGAAGGTCAAATGTTCGATGGCTCGTCTATTGCTGGTTGGAAAGGCATTAACGAGTCAGACATGATTCTTATGCCAGATCAAGCAACAGCCGTGTTGGATCCTTTTGCAGAAGACTCTACGCTGATTGTCACTTGTGACATTATTGAGCCTGATACGATGCAAGGCTATGAACGTGATCCGCGTTCGCTTGCAAAACGCGCAGAAGCCTATTTAAAATCTTCAGGCGTGGGTGATGCCGCTTATTTTGGCCCAGAGCCAGAATTTTTTGTGTTTGATGATGTCCGTTGGGGCGCCAATATGGCTGGATCATTTTATAAAGTTGCTTCTGAAGAAGCAGAATGGTCCAGTGAAAGAGTATTTGAAGATGGCAATATGGGCCATCGGCCAGGGGTGAAAGGTGGATATTTCCCAGTACCCCCGGTTGATTCACTCTATGATATACGTTGTGCGATGGTGAATGCAATGGAGGAGATGAATCTAGAAGTCGAAGTACATCATCACGAAGTTGCAACTTCTGGCCAGTGCGAGATTGGAGTTAAATTTAATAGCTTGGTCAAAAAAGCAGATGAAACACAAATATTAAAATACTGCGTACATAATGTGGCTCACGCTTATGGCAAAACGGCGACCTTCATGCCCAAGCCATTAGTTGGTGATAACGGCAGTGGTATGCATGTGCATCAGTCTATTTTTAAAGGTGGCGAGAATCTGTTTGTCGGAGATGGTTATGGTGGTTTGTCGGATGAAGCGCTTTATTATATCGGCGGAATAGTCAAACACGCACGTGCCCTCAACGCATTTACCAATGCGTCAACCAACAGTTACAAACGACTTGTTCCAGGATTTGAAGCACCTGTTATGTTAGCGTATTCAGCACGTAATCGTTCTGCTTCAATTCGTATTCCCTATGTACATAGTCCTAAAGGACGGCGTATTGAATTGCGTTTTGGTGATCCAACTGCCAATCCTTATCTGGCTTTTTCTGCAATGTTAATGGCCGGCATAGATGGTATCCAAAATAAAATTCATCCCGGTGATGCAATGGATAAAGATTTATATGATTTACCGCCGGAAGAAGAAGCAAAAATTCCAACCGTTTGTAGCTCTTTTGACCAAGCACTCGAGGCATTGGATAAAGATCGTGAGTTTTTAACTAAGGGTGGTGTATTTACCAATGACGTTATCGATGCATACATTGCATTGAAGATGGATGAAGTAACACGACTACGTATGTCTACGCATCCCGTAGAGTTTGATATGTATTATAGTGTTTAATTTATGTTTCTATTTTGAATGCCGTTGGAGTCAGTGGATAAGCTGATTATTTCAACTTTATTAAAACGCCCCTTTACAGGGGCGTTTTTTTTGGTATTTTTTGCGCAATCGAATGCAGCTGTTTACCAAAGTACGGATTCGGAAGGAGGTCAAATATTTTCTGATCAGTCCAGCAATGGCGCTGAAGTATTTGTTATTCCACACACCAATTCCATCAACATTGATCTGGGAGATAAACAAAAGAGTATTCCAAGTCCACTATTGTCTAAGGACAAGCTTAGGGATGATTTTTTTGAAGTTTATCGAGAATTTCAGCTTATTTCGCCAACGCAGAATGAAACCATAAGAAATAATGCAGGATTATTAACCATAAAACTAACTTTTACACCGAAGCTAAAAAAATACCATGTTATTAAGATATTGTTAGACGATCAGTTATTGGCAAAAAGCTGGACTCAAAAAGAGTTTATTATTTCAAATATTCATCGTGGAACGCATTCAATATCTGCAAGACTTGTGGATATGCAATCTGGAAATACGCTTAATTCCACATCGAGTTCAATCTTTCATTTCAAGCAATTTTCAAAGAACTTCTAAATAATGAAATACTGTGCTGTCGTTGCACTTGAATTGACATGGTGCACTATTTTGGCGCATTTAATTTGACGGAATTATAGCGATACCTTTTTCAGGGAAATATTTTATCTCATTGTTTTTAATGTAATATTTTCTCAATTTGTATCTTGGAGAGCAAGTGGATAGCTTTTTGCTCTATTAAATCTGCATAATTTATGAATAATACGAATTCTGCCTAACCCACTACTGTACAAAAAATATCTTCAATCAATGGTATTTATTAGCACGCGGCTTAAGCAGATAATTTTTCGTAAAAGCGCTTGTCTGAGCGATAGTCTGCTGTATTCATGAAATATCCGGGGTCAATAATCCGAACCGAGGAATTTTGTGGTTACCAAAGAATTTTTTCAATCCGTAATTGATAGTTTGGATACAGCGATAATGATCGTCGATCACGAGCTTGTCGTTTCATTCTTGAATCCCTCAGCCCAAACATTATTAGAGGCAAGTGCAAAACGAACGGTAGGCTCGCCAATTTGTAACTTATTTTTTAACAGTGCAGAATTTATCTCAGCGACTAAAAGAGGGTTTCAAGAACAGAGTTCCTTTACCGAACGTGAGTTAGAGGTAATTCTCGCAAGTAATATGCATCACATGAAAATGGATTGCACATTTACTCAGCTAAACCTTAATAACAATCAGTCCGAATTGCTTATTGAACTTAGACAGGTGGATAAATTTTTAAAGATAGCGCGTGATGAAAACCGTATTGTGCAACAAAATGCCTTAAAAGAATTAGTAAAAGGTCTAGCGCACGAAGTAAAAAATCCGCTTGGAGGTTTACGCGGTGCTGCTCAATTACTCGAAAGAGAATTACATAGCGAGGAGCTAAAGGAGTATACACAGGTCATTATTTACGAAGCAGATCGTTTACAAGCTTTGGTCGATGGAATGTTAGGCCCCAATAAGTTACTCAATAAGAAGACGGTAAACATACATAGAATAATTGAGCATGTTTCCCAGCTATTAATGGTAGATGCACCGAATACCCTAAAGCTTGAAAAAGATTATGATCCAAGCATCCCTGAAATAGAAGCTGATCAAGATCGCATAATTCAGGCAGTATTAAACGTGATGAAAAATGCGCGGAATGCGGTAGAAGACCACGGCACTATTTTAATCCGAACACGCGCCAAACGGCAGTTTATCATCGGTCATGAGCGTCATCGTTTAGTACTTAGAGTACAGATTATAGATGATGGTCCAGGGATAGAAGAGAATATGATAGATCAAATATTTTATCCAATGGTTACCACGAGAGCCGAAGGCACTGGACTGGGTTTATCGATTTCACAAACCATACTCAATCAACACGGTGGGCTGATTGAGTGTGAAAGTGAGCCTGGAAGAACCGTGTTTTCAATTGTGTTACCCATAAAAAAATGAATACACAGGTTAGATAAAAGCTATGTCAGTAAAAGAAACTATTTGGGTTATTGATGATGATAGATCAATCCGTTGGGTGCTTGAGCGTGCATTAAAACAAGCTTCAATGGAAGTCAAAACGTTTGAAAGTGCTAAGGGTGTTATCGAAAAACTACATTTTAGTCGGCCCGACGCAATCATTAGTGACGTACGCATGCCGGGTGTAGACGGTTTAGCATTGCTTTCAGAAATTCGTGATAACTATCCACTGTTGCCGGTTATTATTATGACTGCTCATTCTGATTTAGACAGCGCAGTATCAGCTTATGAAGGTGGTGCATTTGAATATTTGCCGAAGCCGTTTGATGTCGATGAAGCGATTGAATTAGTTCGCCGAGCGGTTGACCATTCACGTGCCAAAACCCAGTCGGTGGGCCAAGAGAGCAATAAACTTTCGCAAACTGAACTTATTGGAGAAGCCCCTGCAATGCAGGAAGTATTTCGTGCCATAGGGCGGTTATCACGTTCCAATATTACCGTGATGATTAATGGTGAGTCGGGTACAGGCAAAGAATTAGTCGCAAATGCTTTGCATCGGCACAGTCCGCGATCTGTTAATCCATTTATCGCCATAAATACGGCTGCCATTCCTAAAGATCTTTTAGAATCTGAACTATTTGGACACGAAAAAGGTGCATTTACAGGTGCTCAGACAATGCGTCGAGGGCGTTTCGAGCAGGCGAATGGTGGAACTTTATTTCTGGATGAAATTGGTGACATGCCCGCTGAATTGCAGACTCGATTATTACGTGTTTTAGCGGCAGGAGAGTTTTACCGAGTGGGTGGTCATGACCCGGTAAAAGTCGATGTACGGATTATTGCAGCTACCCATCAAAACTTGGAAGAACTGGTTCAGCACGGAAAATTTCGCGAAGACTTATATCATCGATTAAATGTCATACGGGTTCATATACCTTCTCTGCGTGAAAGACAAGAAGACATTCCTCTTTTACTCACGCATTTTTTAGCCAATGCCGCGAAAGAACTCAATGTGGAATTAAAGCAATTGCGTTTGGAAACAAGTAAATTTTTGATGCAATTTGAATGGCCTGGAAATGTAAGACAATTAGAAAATGTTTGTCGTTGGTTAATGGTCATGGCCCCTGGTCCAGAGATTCATATTGACGATTTGCCGCCGGAATTGAAAACGATTTCAAAAAATTCAGGTAAAACTGATGACTGGCAGCAAGCGCTAAAACACTGGACAAGCTCGGCGCTGAATCGTGGCGAAAAAAACCTAATGAACCAATCAACGCCTTGTTACGAAGCTGCTATGATTACAGCTGCTTTAGAATTTACCGGTGGTCGCAGACAAGAAGCGGCCAAATTACTAGGTTTGGGTCGCAATACCTTAACTCGAAAAATAAAGGAATTAAACTTAGATAATATTGATGTGCTAGAGCGTGTCGTCAATTAATTGAATTTAGCTTTATGGTTTTTGTCAGAATCAATCAGTGACAACATCCGTTGAGCGGTTTCTTCTGCAATCGTTTTAAGCTTGCTAATTTGCTTTTTCGCATGGGGAATTTTTTCATTTATGATGAGAGTTTCCATTTCAATAGCAACGGCATTTAGCTGTAGCGCTCCAAATTGTGCGCTGGTTCCTTTTAAAGAATGCGCTGCCCTTCTCCATTTTTCTTGATCTTCTTCATGCACGGCAATTTCAGAATTATTGACGTTTTCCATCACATTTTTTATATGTTTTTCTAGCAACATCGGAAATCTATCTTCAAATAAATTTGCCAGCTTATAAAAAATATCTAGATCTAGAGTATCTGTGTTTTGTTCCCATTTGTTAATTGAAGATTTTCTCTGATCGCTTGAGATTTCATTATTATTAGCAAGATTTGAAACTTTAAGTTTATGCGATAGCCATTTAGTGAGAATGTTTTCCAGGGTTTGTTGGTTGACGGGTTTTGATATGTAGTCGTCCATTCCTGCGCGTAAACATTTTTCTTGATCACTTTTCATCGCGTTCGCGGTGAATGCGATAATAGGTACACGAATGTTTGATTTTATAGATTCTTGCTTTCTGATTTCAGCAGTGGCTTCAAAGCCATCCATTTTTGGCATCAAGCAATCCATAAATATCAAATCGAAACATCGAGTTTTTGCTAGCGTTACTGCTTCTAAACCATTTCCTGCAGGTGTTACGGCACAGCCATGTTTTGCGAGTAATTCTGTGGCTACCATAATGTTGATAGGATTGTCTTCGACGAGTAGAATCTCTACATTAGAGAATGATTTTTTTTGGCGACTTATCGTTTTAGCTTTTTGAATGCTAAAGCGCGTTACCAATGATATATCAAGCCCCTGTTTTTTTTGCTGCCAAATGAGTGAAAGAATCTGGGGCACTTCAGAAGGCCGAGCAGGTTTTGTTAAATAACCGTCAAATCCCATTTCTTTGAGATAGCTTCCTTCCTTCTTAGGGACGGAGGAAGTCATAAAAAGCATCGCACCGTTGTTAATTAATTGTTGTGTCGAAATATGTTTTGCGATCGTTTCTCCGTCCATCTCGGGCATGCGATAATCAATGATGACAATATCAAATGGATTTTTATCAATCTTAGCTTGAGACAAGATATCGATGGCTATTTTTCCAGAATTCGCACTAGTGACATTCATTTTCAGCAGCGAGAGTTGCTCTATGAGGATAGTGCGTGCAACTTCAGTATCGTCTACGATTAGCGTTTTGAGTCCCTTGAGAAGATCGTAGTTTGCGACATTGCTCGGAATTTGTGGCTCATGTTCGCTGAGTCCCAGTTTTATCGTGAAGCTAAAGGTAGATCCGTTGCCTTTGCTGCTTGTTACCACGATGTCACCATGCATCATATTACACAGCTGCTTACTGATAGAAAGACCTAAACCTGTGCCGCCATACCGGCGTGTGGTAGAGCCATCTTCTTGATCAAATTGATTAAAAATTTTATCTAATTTGTCTTGGGCAATGCCGATTCCGCTATCTTGAATGGAGATGGTGAATTCAGCGAATTCATCATCTATGCGAGTCGATTCTATGGTGAGTAAGATATGCCCTTTTTCGGTAAATTTGACCGCATTGCTCAGTATATTTAACAAAATTTGGCGTACTCGACCAGGATCTCCGATGACGAATTGTTCGGTGTCAGGTTTAAATCGGAGCAGCATTTCTAGGTCTTTTTCTTGGCATTTTAACGCCATTAATTCCGCAACATCTTCAGATAATGTGAGTAAGTCAAACGGCACATCTTCGAGTTCAAGTTTGGCGGCTTCAATTTTGGAGAAATCGAGAATATCATTGATGATAGTGAGTAGCGCATCGGCGGAAATCATTGTTGCTTCCGCATAACTACGTTGTTTAGTCGATAATTCGGTGTCCAGTAATAGTCCCGACATGCCAATAATACCATTCATTGGTGTTCTGATTTCGTGGCTCATATTCGCTAAAAACTCGGATTTTTGTAGCGTTGCTGCTTCTGCGACTTCTTTTGCTTTTTGTAACTCAAGTTCACCTTGTTTGCGTATTGATATGTCAGTGCGAATAGCGATGTAGCTTTCCGGTTGTCCGTTTGCATTCATAAACGGAACGACGGTGGTATCTACCCAATAGAGATGATTGTTTTTAGCTCTATTGCAAATTTCGCCGTGCCATACTTTTCCGTTGGTAATGAAATCATACATCTCATGGAAAAATGTTTTATCGTGATGCCCAGAATTGAGCATGCGATGATTTTTCCCAAGTAATTCGTTGCGCTGGAAACCGCTAACTTCAGTAAACTTATCATTGACAAAGGTGATTGTTCCGTTGACATCCGTGATAGCGACAATGGCATGTTGATCCAATGCATATTTCTGATCAGCGAGATCAGCCAGCGCTTTTTTCGTTTCTTGATTTTTCAAATCAATGGCGAGTTCCTGTTCCTGGCGTACACCTAACATGTGATTAAAAGCATCGGTCAAACTACCTATTTCGTTGTTAGCATCAGTTTCTACCTGTTGATTAATTTCACCTCTTGCAACTGCTAAACTCGCGTGTGCAAGTTTGACGATAGGTTGAGTAATACGCCGGGCAAGTAAAATAGACAGTGTAGCGACGAATATGCTTATTAAGAGGATCATTAACCAAGTAAAATTTCTTAAGTATAGAGTGGTTGCTAGCACCTCATCGTAATTGACTTCACTGATTAATAACCAGGTGACACCCGGTAATATAATCGGCTGATGTACACCTAAGACGTGTTGACTGCTATAACCAAGATACTTGAATGCGGCTTCTTTATGCGCATTGCTCTGGCGTTCTTTTTTATATTCAAACCCATTTTCATCGTTGTTATGCTCATCTTGCCAGAGGTCAAATTGCTTGGTATTAATGCGTTGAGTCAAAACATCATCACTTTTTGCATTCAATGGCGTGCGTAATAGACCGTCTTCGCCGACGAGATAATGAACAAGGGAGTTGAAACTTGTATGGTCTTGCATTTGCTCGTTAACATGCTCAAGTCGCAATTGCACGGCGAAGATGCCAATCTTGTCGCCTTGTGCATTTAACATGGGCGCGGTGAGAAACCCTGTTAGCATATCGTTAGAAGGTGCATAGCGTTCTATATCAGAAAACAATGCTTGTCCGGTTTCCAGCGTGGTCTTACTGGTTTTTGCAAAAACTGAATCGGCATAAATTCCGTTAAAGAGATTAGTGCCAAGATCTGATTGTCGAGTGACGGAATAAAGAATATTGCCTGCGTTATCAATTAAAAAAATATCATGTATATAATCATAGCGACGTATGAAAGTGACTAAATCTTGCTGTGGCTCATCGACTAATAATGACCAGGAAAAACTTTTAGTGTATTCCGCTAGACTTTTTCCACTGTTCTGAAAACCTTTCTTTAAGATAATTAAAAACTCTGAGTTTCGTTGGCTCTCAGACTGAATGCTAAGATCCATAAAACGATACTCAAACCAGCTTTGGATGAATTGAGCTTTTTGTTGCGCACCTTGTTCTAGTTTTTGCGCGGTAACATTCGTGAGTCCTTTTGTTGCCTGGTGGTAACTAAACCAGGAGTTTAGGCTGAGTGGTAATAAGGCCAGCAGCAGAAACCATAGCAACAGACTATGGGTTAATGAGAAATAAGCCTTGGTAGTAGATCGTTTTTTCAAAGTATTATTTATCGAGTTTTTTCAGCTTTGCCACAACATCGATGAGAGGGGTTTGAGCATCTGAATGACTGAAACGCAGATCGGCAAAGGCATCTATATCGATGGCTTGTTTAAGTATCCCACCCTCAATGGCGAAATCCATAATTTGTTTTAGACCAGCTTTATCTATATTCAGATGACGGTAGTTAATGACTTGAAGTGATGGGTCGAGGCTTGCAATAATCGCTTTAGATGTATGACTTGGTATGTGTTTACGCACAATATCAACAATTTTTGTTAATGCATCTCCGCCTTCTTGGCGGGCAATTTCTATGTCTTGCCCCGCTAATTGGATGTAGTGCATAACTTCTTTGAGTGCCTTAAATTTTTTGGAGATTGCCTGCTTGGTGGCCAGTGCAATGCACTCGATATGACCATGCGGCCAAGACATCACATCTTTGGAATACCACGCAATACGTCCAAATCCGCCAGTCTCAGCGATATCGGCCCACGGCAGGGATTGTTCAAATGCTGCTGCTTGTGCGCGATTACTTTTTCCTTTAATAAAGGCGGGAGATTTTGGGGGAGCCACCGTGATAGCGAGTACCTCGGTAGGTTCATTGGGCGTAAGGCCGAGTTTCAGCCCATGCTCTTTGAGGTAACGATAAAGCACGACAGTATGAGTAGAGAGTATATGCGGTACACCAATTTCGGTAGCACGCCCGGTGTTTTGATAGATTTTGCCAAGTACGATAGCGACTTTTTCATCGGGCTTGCGGTCTTTGCGGTGTTTAGCGACACGAATATCATTGTTCAGCAAGTTATTGATAGCAAGTGCATTACCGTCCCGATGCATGAGACCTACCCAACGGAAATGAGGTTTTTCGGTATACATATCCATCGCCAGTGGACTCATTACATAGGCCATATCTGCTTCACCTGACTGGAAATAGCTCCTTAATAAATCCCAGTTTTTCATTTGAGTTATTTGGAAATCGGCTTGTTTCATTTCGCCACGGTAGCGTTCATAAGCAACCAGCGCTGCATAATGATCTGCGAGTGGGATATATAAAGCTTTAATGGTTTGTTTTACGGGTTGAGCACAAACAATAGCACTGGTAAGCAGTAGCAACATGACGATGACTGAGCTATGCCATGAACGATAGATTATGCGTAGCACGGTATTGGTTTGCATGATCAAAATCCTCTTTTATCATGGGTAGTACTGCTTCGTACCCCTTGTCGATTGTCAAATTGAAAATAGCGAAAATAGCGAATCAAACGTTTTACGTGTAGCGACAAGTCGGCGGATTTAGTGAAGGTGTTTCGGTGTAAAAAGGCGGTTAAAAGCGACTAAATCGCTGCTTACCCTTTCCGTGTTATGATACCCGTAGTCTTTGGGTATATCTTGAGCCACTTTTCTAAGCAAAAAATTCACTGCGATGTTTAATATTGTTCTCTACGAACCAGAAATCCCGCCGAACACTGGTAATATTATCCGCCTTTGTGCAAACGTAGGTGCTTTATTACATTTGATTGAGCCGATTACGTTTTCTTTGGATGATAAAAGTCTGCGGCGTGCAGGTCTGGATTATGATGATATGACACGGGTAACTATGCATAAGTCTTATGTACAATTTTTAGAGACAGAAAAACCCAAACGTATTTTTGCATGTTCTACTCGCGGTACTAAAAATTATTGTGATGTGGATTATTCGCATGATGATTATTTATTATTTGGCCCGGAAACACGCGGACTTCCTCAAGAGCTGTTGCGCGGGTTATCGCTTGATCATGTTTTGAGACTGCCGATGCAGCCGAGTAATCGTAGTTTGAATCTTGCAAACACGGTGGCTATTGTTGTGTATGAGGCCTGGCGGCAGAATCAGTTTGCCGAGTAGGTTTTGTTGCATGCATTTCGTTTATCCCTCTGCGCTGCGATTCTGATTTGTTTACCTGTGATATTCGTGGAGTGGTTCCCGGCTGTTGTTATCAGTGATGGGATTAATCTAGCTCCGAACGTATGGCGCGAGTGAGTAATGATTTAACCGCGAGTTTTGGGTCTTCATTTTCATAGATAACACGATATACACTTTCCGTTATAGGCATATCAACGCTCATTTTTTTTGCCAGCTGATATACTTCTTTGGTGGTGTAAACGCCTTCTGCAACTTGTCCAAGATCATGCAATATGGCATCTAGGTTTTTGCCTTCGGCGAGTGCCAGCCCTACCCTTCTATTGCGCGATTGATTATCGGTACACGTTAAGACAATATCACCTAAACCGGTGAGGCCCATAAACGTCTCGTGTTCCCCGCCTAAGGCGATTCCTAAGCGTGTGACTTCTGACAGGCCGCGGGTTATTAACGCTGCGCGGCTATTAGCGCCGAGTTTCATGCCATCTGCAATGCCAGCCGCGATCGCGAGTACATTTTTTACTGCGCCCCCGACTTGTACACCAACCGTATCAGAGCTGGTATAGACCCGGAAAGTATCATTGTGTAGCAAGGTTGCAAATTGTGTTGCGTAACTTAGGTTTGTAGAGGCAACTGTGATGGCCGTAGGTAATCCATTAGCGACTTCTTGTGCAAACGTAGGCCCGGAGACGATGGCGATATTTCTTTGCGCGCCGAGCTCTTCCTGAATAAGTTGACCAAGCAAGTTAAACGTTGTTGGTTCCAAACCTTTACTCGCGGAAGCAATACCCGTGTTTTGTCTCACATGGGGTTTTAGTTGTTGTAACACAGAGCGATAATTTTTTGCAGGCACGACCAATAAAATTTGATCCGCTGTTGCAGCGGCTTCTTGCATATCGGTGGTAGCGTGTAAATTATCGGGAAACAAGTTAGTAGGAAGATAGCGTTTATTAAATCGGTTTTGTTGCATATCTTGTATTTGCTCGGCATGTCTTCCCCAAAGCCAAACCTTATGGCCATTTTTCGCGAGCAGTATAGCAAGTGCAGTGCCCCACGAGCCTGCACCAGCAACACAGATTGAAGCCTTTGCTTGAGTCATTTAAGCTTAACTTAATGGGTTACTTTTTCGGTTTTGGGTTGTGCTTGTTGCAGGTGTTGCTGATAGAGGGCATCAAAATTAACCGGAGCCATTAACATTTGCGGAAAACCGCCTTTAGCGACGAGTTCTGAAATGGCTTCGCGCGCGTAAGGGAATAAAATATTGGGGCAGTAAACCCCCATCATTGCCCCCATTTCTTGCTCGTTATAACCACTGAGGTTGAATATGCCGGCCTGGTTTACCTCTGCAAGATAGGCGGTTTTTTTGTTAACTTTAGTGGTAATAGTGATGGACAGAATGACCTCGTGGACATTTTCACCTATTAGCTTAGTAGAATGGCCTAATTGCAGATTAACATCAGGCTTCCATTCCGCTTTAAAAATTTCTGGGGAATTCGGTGTTTCAAATGAAACATCTTTGGTATAAATTTTTTGAATACCAAATTCTCTTTGTGTTTGCTCTGTTTTTTCTTCAGCCATTTTTTTACCTTTAAATATGTAAAAGTTATTTAATTATTGTTTCTAAGTTGGACTTAGTCCACTGGATGATTTGGGCGGAACTCATTGCTCCGGACACTCTGGATTTTTCTTTACCGTGCTGAAAAAGAACCATGGTAGGAATACTGCGTATCGCATAAGGAGTCGCGAGCGATTGATGTTCCTCTGTATCTATTTTTCCAAGCACTGCGTGCGGAGCAAGTTGAGCTGCAGCTATTTCAAATTCTGGTGCCATGTTTTTACATGGGCCACACCACGGTGCCCAAAAATCTACGAGCAGAGGGATAGCATTATGCGCTAAATGCTTTTGAAAATTACCCATTGTTAATGTTATCGATTCTTTTCCGAATAAACGCGAGTGACACTTTCCACATTTTCCTGCAAGTAAGTCTTTACCTCTAGGCAAACGATTGACTGCGGTGCAGCTAGGACATGTTATATGCATATCGATTACAAGTCATTTTCCTTAAGATTTGCTGTTAACCGGTGCTGGTGTAAGATCCGCATCTTTTTCAGTTTTTGGATCTTCATTACTGAGCGGTGTAGGGTTTTCTTTAGCGGTGGTGTCTGTTGGAGAATCAGAGCTTGCGTTTTGAGTAAGCTCGTCAGCTGAATTATCTAAGCTTTTAGTGCTTGCAAAGTCTGCATCTGCATCGGTTTTTGTATCGAGTACAGCGAGTTCAGAATTGCCGTTTTTGGGTTCCTGGTTCTTATTTTTGTGTTTATTTTTTTTCTTTTTTTTGCCCTTTTCTTTGTCCTTATTTTCATCTCTCTTATTACCTGTTTCTGTTGGCAAGTTTGCATTAGCCCAGGCATTTAATCCGCCGGATAAAACAGAGATTTTATCGAAGCCGTGTTTGCGCAGTGTCTTACCGGCAAGCATCGATCGGCTACTCGTTTGGCAGCAAATAAGGGTAGGGCCACTTTTCTGTTTATCGAGTTCGCGCATGCGTGATTCGAGCGCACCGACAGGAATATTGATCGCATTTTTGATATGAGCTTGTTTGAATTCCTTTTCGAGCCGGACGTCAAGTATCAAGGCTTCATCATTAATCACTCGAATCGCTTCATTGGGATTAACCACTGATACGCCAGTGAGTCTTGCGATGAAAAAACTTCGGGTAATTAAACCGAGTAATAAAGCGGCTATGGCAAATAACAACCATTCTTCTACTATAAATGACAAAAAATTATCCATGCACTCACTAAGACCTCTGTTTATTGTTCAGTTTGAGACCTTTGCACGAGTCGATTTTCCGCTCCAGCTGCGTTATAAATGATCTCAAAATACTCATTTACGACACGTAAACTGCGTTTTTTCGATCATTTATGCCTTGCTGGAACGAAAACTCGTTCTCGTGCAAAGGTCTCAGTTTATTGAGACTAGGAACATCAATTGCTCAGGTTTTAAGCGGAGGAAGCTGGATTTAGGCGGGTAAATCCATTTTTCTCGCTATGAGTCCCCGAGACTGATAGGTTTCTAGACTGTGGAAATATTCGATTTATTGCGTTTTATTTTTGATCGCCCAAGTTTGTGGCCTGCTTAGGGGGAAAGGTATTTTACTCGATATTTGGATTACAATAAACTTCGCGCATCATTTCAATGAGTTTGAGAGTTCGTTCGTCGCTTACCCGGTAAAATACACGGTTAGCATCTTTTCGAGATGCAAGAATTCCTTTGTCGCGTAAAATTGCTAAATGTTGCGAAATATTACTTTGCGATGTTCCGACATGTTCCACTATGTCTTGCACGCTGACTTCTGATGGCCCGAGAACGCATAGAATTTTGAGCCTTAAGGGATGTGCCATGGCTTTAATGGATAAGGCTGCTTTTGCAATATCTTCATCATTGGCTGGTAACAAAGCGTTTTTTACGGACATCATTTTTGCTCCCAGCGTCGTTGTATTTCATAAAAGCATTATACAATGATAAGTCCGGCGAGTTGGCAATTTGTACGGTTTTTTTCAAAGTGCTCGGTTTCCGGTACAATTGCGGTTTTTGTAAAGCATATTACTGCATGATTGCTTTATGAATGCCTCTTAACCTTTTGTTTAAACGAAGATATTTTTATGAGTGATAAAGTTAGACCGGTTGTTTTACTGATTCTAGATGGCTGGGGATATAGAGAGGAGCTAGCAAATAATGCGATTGCTTCTGCTACCAAGCCTTGTTGGGACAGATTGTGGAAAGAATACCCTCACACATTACTGCGTGCATCGGAGTCCGCCGTAGGCTTGCCAAGTGATCAGATGGGCAACTCTGAGGTAGGCCATTTAAACCTAGGTGCAGGCCGGGTTGTCTATCAGGAGTTTTCACGTGTTACCAATGCGGTGGAAAATGGTGATTTTGAAAATAATTCCACACTGCTGCAAGGGATAGAAAAAGCGGTAGAGAGTGAAAAGGCGATCCACATTCTGGGCCTGCTTTCCGATGGTGGTGTACATAGCCACGAAAGCCACATTCACGCCATGGTTAAAATGGCGATCAAACAAGGTGCACAGCGGATTTATTTACATGCTTTTCTTGATGGCCGTGATACTTCGCCAAAGAGCGCGAGTGCAGCCATTCAGGCAATGGAAAACGTTTTTGAGGAAGCCGGCGGCGGTCAATTTGCTTCCGTCATTGGTCGATATTTCGCGATGGATAGAGATCATCGTTGGCAGAGAATAGAAGCAGCTTACGCTATGATTTCTCATGGAGAGTCAGAATATACAGCGGTTAGCGCCTCAGAAGCGGTAGAAAAAGCCTATCTGCGTGGCGAATCCGATGAATTTGTGCAAGCGACATGCATAAGAAGTGCGGGCAAGCCGGAGATTGAAATTCAAGATGGCGATGTCGTGTTTTTTATGAATTTTCGGTCTGACCGAGCAAGGCAAATAACGCGTCCTTTTATCGATAAAGCATTTGATAATTTCGATGTGGGTCGGCGCATTGCGCTTGGAGATTTTATTACCCTTACTGAATACAGTGCCGATTTTGATGTACCCGTCGCATTTCCTCCGGAGCGTTTAGCCAATGTGTTCGGTGAGTATATTGCTAATCTTGGGATGCGCCAGTTACGGATTGCAGAAACTGAAAAATATGCGCACGTTACTTTTTTTCTCAACGGTGGTATTGAAAAACCCTTTATTGGTGAGGATAGAATATTAGTACGTTCGCCAGATGTGGCAACTTATGATTTGCAGCCGCAAATGAGTGCGTTTGAGCTGACTGAAAAGTTGATATCTGCGCTGGAGATGAAAAAATATGATGTCGTCATATGCAATTTTGCGAATCCCGATATGGTTGGGCATACAGGGAACTTTGCTGCAACGGTAGCCGCAATCGAAGTGGTCGATAAATGTTTAGAGCAGATAGTGAGCTGTGTGCGCGAGCTGGACGGTGAATTGTTAATTACCGCTGACCACGGAAATGCCGAGCTTATGCGGAACGAGGAAGCGGGTCAGGCACATACCGCACATACGACAAATCCGGTGCCTTTTATCTATGTGGGCAGAGATGCAGACTTGAATAACTCAGGCACACTGTCTGATGTAACGCCAACTATGCTTTACTTGCTAGGTGTTGAGCAGCCGCACGAAATGAGTGGGCATTCACTGATAGAGCACAAGTGACCAAGTTGCTGTGGACAAAAATGAAACGTCAACAGGCCCTGAGTTATTTTGCTGGATTACGCATTTTTTGCGTAATTATTGTCTATTTTGGCGTTTTAAATGTTGCGTTAGGCGCCTCTGCTGAGCAACAAGAGATAGGTGTTTTAAACAAGGAGCTTTCCTCGGCGAGCTCGAAACGAGCTGCTGTCATCAAAGAGCTGAAATCACTCGATCATGATATTGCCAAGCTAAGCCAACAAATTCATCGTTTGAAGCAAGATATTACTAACAATAAAAAGATCTTAGAGGCCAATAAAAAAGAAGACAAAAAGCTGCAGCAACAACAACAAAATGCTGAACACGATATATCTTCTTACATTACTAGCCTATATACCCAAGGCAAGCAGCCTTATTTAAAGATATTGTTTAACCAACAAGATCCGTCGAAAACGGGAAGAGCATTGGTTTATTTTCAATATCTTCATGCGGCAAAACGTCAACAAATTGATTTGTATAAAGATTCACGTAATCAGCTGCAATCGATTCGAGCACAAATCGTCACCAAAAATCGTTTTGTCAATAAAATGATAGGCGAGCAGGAGCAAAAATTTGGGACACTTAAGGCGACTCAAATTAAGCGCTCTGAAGTACTTGCACATTTAAAGAAAACAATTAAGAGTAAGCGCCATCGAATTAATTTTTTGAAAAAAAATCAAAAAAAACTTAATGAAATCGCACGCCAGAGCAGGAAAGAAAATGACGTGTCGAATGCTAACAGAAACGGCACGTCTTTCGCAAAATCGAAAGGCAAGCTCAATCTACCCGTAAAAGGCAAAATAATTGCGCGTTATGGTAAAAGTCGGTTGACTAGCCAGGTTAAGTGGAAGGGCTTGCTGATTCAAGCAGCACAAGGCACAGCGGTAAAGTCCGTTGCGTTAGGAAGCGTCGTTTTTGCAGATTGGTTACAAGGGTATGGGTTTGTATTGATTATTGATCATGGTTCCACCTATATGAGCTTATATGCGCATAACCAAAGCTTGTTAAAAAGTTTAGGTGATAAAGTAAAAAAGAACGAAGTAATCGCTTTAGTTGGGAATAGTGGAAGTCTGGAAAAAAGCGCCTTGTACTTCGAAATCAGGCATAAGGGACAGCCAGTAAATCCTTCTAAATGGTTGATCGCTAGGCGTTAATTGGACTTGTATCGTGATCGAAACCGTGTACCATTGTTTTTCCAAATACAACTGTGGAAACCAAAACTCATCATTGGCCAGCTATCGAAAGTGGGCTTAGACCCGCTAACTTGTTTGGTAAAGTCGGTTAATCCCCGCGGAGCAAAGTAATGAAAGCAACAAAACGAAATTTTTTAATACTGTCGATAGGCTTAGTGTTAGGTGTAATGTTGACGATAGCTCAAGGTGTTTTTGCAAAGCGTGAAACGGGCGAAATTGCATTACCTGTGGAAGAGCTCAGGACTTTCACTGAAGTTTTTGCAAAAATTAAAAGTGATTATGTAGAACCTGTTGATGATAGAACATTATTAGAGAATGCCATTCGTGGCATGCTGACGGGGCTTGATCCACATTCAACCTACCTGGATCCCGAGGGTTACAAGGAGTTACAAGTTGGTACTACCGGGCAATTTGGTGGTTTAGGGATAGAGGTCGGAATGGAAGACGGCTTTGTAAAAATCATCTCCCCCATTGATGATACTCCAGCGGCTAGAGCAGGTGTTGAGGCCGGTGATTTGATTGTGCGTTTAGATGATACGCCGGTTAAGGGCCTGACCTTAAGCGAATCGGTCAAAATTATGCGTGGTAAACCGGGTTCGGATATTATCCTTACCATCGTGCGCGAAGGCTTAGATAAACCTCTAAAGATAACTATTAAACGCGATATTATTCGCGTGAAAAGTGTTAAGTCACGGATGCTCGATGAAAATTTTGGTTATATACGGATTACCAGTTTTCAGTCTAAGACGGGCGAAAGTTTGTATCAACAGATAAAAAAACTCGGCAAAGAAGCTGAGCAGGGTTTGCAAGGCATTGTATTGGATTTACGCAATAATCCTGGAGGCGTATTGAGCGCTGCTGTAGATGTCTCAGATGCATTTTTACAAAAAGGTTTGATTGTTTATACTGAAGGCAGAGACAAGGATTCGCGCTTGCGGTTTAGCGCCACCCCCGATGACATATTAAGCGGAGCGCCGATTGTTGTGTTGGTGAATGGAGGTTCGGCATCGGCATCGGAAATCGTTGCTGGTGCGTTGCAAGATCATCAGCGTGCTTTGATCATGGGCAGCAAAACATTTGGCAAAGGGTCGGTACAGACCATCTTGCCAATGAATAGCAACTCTGCATTAAAAATAACCACGGCGCGCTATTATACGCCTTCAGGCCGATCGATTCAGGCCGAGGGCATTTCGCCAGATATTAAGCTTGAAAGTGTTAAAGTATCAAAAGCAGAAAAAACATTTGATCGAGTGAAAGAATCTGATCTGGCGAGACATTTAGAAAGCGCTAATGAGAAAAATGGTAAAAAATCTCCTAAAGAAACGGAAGATGATAAGGCGCTGACACTGGCGAGTACAGACTATCACCTTTATGAAGCATTAAATATGTTACGCGGACTCAAAATAATGGAAAATGCGCACAGTCATAATAAAAATATTGATTGAAATATGTAATAGAAAAACCTTAGTTTTTGCACAAGGCCGATTAGCTGCTTTAGCCAACTATCGGCATTTGTGTTTTCTGGCGTTTGCATTTCCATTCCTAGTAAGCCCTGTTTTGGCGGATTCGTCGGAAAATCAAATACCGATTATCGCTATTTTAATCGATGATATGGGAGATGATTATCAGGTAGGCATCAAAGCGATTTTGTTAACTGGAAATCTCAGTTATTCCTTTCTACCAAATAGTCCACACACTACTTCATTGGCAACTATTGCAAATGATGCCGGCAAAGAAGTCTTATTGCATTTACCGATGGAGTCGATTGATGAAAAGGCCTTAAGCCCGAATGACTTAACCTTGGACATGACGGAAACGCAATTTGTTACACGCGTCGAGCAGGATCTTTTATCGGTGCCGATGGCGGTTGGGGTGAATAATCATAAGGGCAGTTTATTAACCCAGCATCCTGGCCACATGGTTTGGTTGATGCGCGTTTTAAAAGCTAACGGAAATTTATTTTTCATCGATAGTTTAACATCGGTGTCGAGTATTGCGGGGCAGGTTGCGACGGAAGTCGGGATTGCAAATACGACGCGAAACGTGTTTTTGGATCACTATTCGGATATGGAGTCGATTAACGAAAATTATGAAAAACTTATTCGCATTGCAAAAAAAACAGGGGCGGCGTTAGCGATTGCACACCCACGGAAAAATACTTTGAAGTATCTCGAAAAGCGCTTGGTCCAAATAGAGGCTGATGGGGTTAGATTGGTATCGGTGAGCGAGATCATTAAGAATAAGAATAGACGAAAAACACCTTGGCGAGCGTCCTTATCACTTTTGCCTAAAGCCATGAAAAATTAGAGGCTAACCAGCTGTCAATATTATGGATGGGGCAAATACTGAAACCATTCAGCTATTCCACGGTCTATCATTGATCTTTTTCACGAACATTTTTTCACCAACAAATTAGTTTTCAGGTTATCAACGGTATGTCATTACATCATTTATTTAGTAAAGTTCAAGAAAGACTCAATTCCAAAATAATCGGCCAGCAGGATTTAACCCTGCGATTGTTGGTCGCAATCCTCGCAGATGGACATTTATTGGTTGAAGGCGCGCCAGGCTTGGCTAAAACCACCGCAATAAAAGTACTGAGTGATTGTTTGGAGGGAGATTTTCATCGCGTTCAGTTTACCCCTGATTTATTACCCGCAGATTTGACAGGAACCGAAATTTATCGTCCGCAAGATGGTAGTTTCCATTTTCAACAAGGTCCCCTTTTTCATAATTTATTATTGGCGGATGAAATAAACAGAGCGCCTGCAAAGGTTCAATCAGCGCTGCTGGAAGCCATGGGGGAGCGCCAGATTACGGTGGGCAAAATGACCTATCAATTGCCGGAGTTATTTTTGGTGATGGCGACCCAAAACCCCATAGAGCAAGAAGGAACTTATCCTCTACCAGAGGCACAACTTGATCGTTTCTTGATGCAGGTTTTTGTTGCATACCCAGATGTTGCTGCAGAGAAAAAAATTCTAACAATCGTGCGTGAACAAGCCAGTAAGCCAACTGAGCAAGTATCAGAACAAGATCACGTGAAGTTAGGACTGACAGATATAACGGCAGCACGCGACGAAGTGCTGGCCGTTCATCTCGCAGAGAGTCTAGAGGAATATATGATTCAACTCATTTTTGCGACCCGGTATCCGCAAAAATGGGGGGATGATCTGAGCCAGTGGATTCGCTACGGTGCGAGTCCGCGGGGTTCTATTGCGTTAGATCGTTGTGCCAAAGCACTCGCGTGGTTAAAAGGTAATGATTTTGTTTCCCCTGATGATATTCAAACAATGGCTTATGATGTGCTCAGGCATCGCATACTGCTGACCTTTGAAGCTGAGGCGCACGATGTAACAGCGGATGATATTATCAAAAAAATTATAAATCGTGTCCCCGTTCCATAGGGTTGAGCATGCTGAGAGATAAGCGCAACGATGGCGGGACGGATGATGCGAAACGGAGCAAAGGTGTTACCGTTTCGGTCACTGAATTAAGCAAGCTTCGACTGCAATGCAAATCAATTTTTCGCAAACCCACGGTTAAAACGTCTGCGCCACTCGCGGGTGCTTATGCCTCGCCTTTTAGAGGGCGTGGTATGGATTTTGACGAAGTCAGGGTTTATCAGCCTGGAGATGATGTTAGAAATATAGATTGGCGGGTAACGGCAAGAACGAATAAAACACATACGAAGCTGTTTGTAGAAGAACGCGAACGTCCCGTTTTTATGCTGGTCGATCTTGGCCCTACGATGCAGTTTGCCACGAAGGTGGCATTCAAATCAGTTATTGCGAGTAAAATTGCGGTATTACTCGCGTGGGCAGCAGATGGCCATGGTGATAGAGTGGGCGCATTTCTATTCGATCATAAAAACCATTTAGAATTAAAACCATTGGGTGGAAAAAAGGGCGTATTAAAGCTTATCCATTTTTTAGCATCATGGAAGTATGCAGCGTTAGCGACGCAAAACAGCAATAATTTTACCGCTGCATTACTGCGCGCGCACAAAGGCATTCGACCGGGAAGTTTGATTTATATTTTAAGTGATTTTTATAAAATCGAAAAACAGGCTAAGAGTTATTTAACGCAATTAGCACGACATAATGATGTTGTATGTATTGCGGTTTTGGATCCCATCGAGCTTGATTTTCCGGGTTCTGGGTATTATGAGTTTACCGATGGGCAGCAATTCGGGTTTATTGATACCCGCATGCAAAAAAATAGAGAGCAATTTGTCAGTTATGCAAATAGTCGGCGTGCTGAATTTTCTCAATTTAGTGCTGAAAATGGCATTCACCAATTAACGGTGTTGACGGATGATGATCTCGTGAAAACTCTGCAAGCAAAACTGGCTAAAAAAACGACGCATAAAGTTTGAAATGAACAATTCCCTTCTGCAGCTTCGAGATATTCATGAGCCAGCGAGCATTGGCTTCTTCCCCCTTGCTCTCGGTTGGTGGATTTTAATCGGCTTGCTTGTTATTTTGTTATTCGCATTTTTTGGGCTGAGAAAATATATCAACAATCCCAAGCGTAAGCTGAAAACACAAGCGCTTAAAGAATTTCAACGGATTAAAGTGAATTATGCAAAAAATGCAGATAAAACATTATTGCTCGAAAGTATTTCGTCAATGCTGAGAAAAATAACCCTCTCTTATTTCCCCGAAAAATCGCGAGCTAATCTTACCGGAGACGGATGGCTTGTGTATTTGGATTCAATGTCTCGTTATCCAATATTCCAAGCAGATTGTGGCCAGGTTTTCTCTGGCGATCAATATAAAAAAACCATTGTTTTCGACGATCAATATTTGCTGAATTCACTGGAACAATGGGTCACAAAATTACAATGATGGAATTCCAGTGGCCTTTGGTTTTTTTTGCTATTCCATTGCCCTACTTGATTTGGCGATTTTTACCCCCGGTAGAGTCAGGCTCTGGACACGCGTTGAGGACCCCCTTTTTTCACGAATGGGCTACTTTTAGAGAAACCAGTAGCCGTTCTGCAATACCACCGGCTCGAGCAATGGTATTGCCGGTCATCGCATGGATATTTTTTATCGGCGCGAGTGCTAAGCCCGTTTGGGTCGGAGAGCCGGTAACCCTGGCGTCATCTGGAAGAGATTTGATGTTGGCAGTGGATTTATCGGGAAGCATGGAGCGCGCAGATTTTTTTCTGAATAAGCAACAAGTTGATCGATTAACCGCGGTAAAAGCGGTGGCCAGTCGGTTTATCAAACAACGCCAAGGCGACCGCCTAGGCTTAATCCTATTTGGCAAACAAGCTTATGTGCAAACACCGTTAACTTATGATAGTTCCACGGTGAGTTCGATGTTATTAGAGTCAGAAATTGGTTTAGCAGGCACGGAGACTGCTATTGGGGATGCGATAGGCTTGGCAGTTAAGCGCCTGCGTGATTTGGATAAGAATAGCAGAGTACTTATCCTATTAACCGATGGGGCTAATACCGCCGGAGAAGTCGAACCGTTGCAAGCTGCTGCTTTGGCTGCTGACTTGGGCCTGAAAATATATACGATTGGTGTGGGCGCGGATAGGATGGAAGTCAGTACTTTTTTTGGTTCGCGCACCGTGGATCCATCGGCTGATTTAGATGAGACGACATTACAGGGTATAGCGGATGTTACGGGAGGACAATATTTTCGTGCAAAGGACACTCGGGAGTTACGTCAAATATACAAAAAATTAGATGAGTTAGAACCTACGGTGGGTGAAGCACAGACATTTAGGCCGATCGTCGATTTATATTATTGGCCATTGAGTATTAGCCTCTTGCTATTATCGTTGATTGGCTTGCTGCGTTATTCTTCTTTTTTTTCGGGAGTATTTGCGAGAAAATTTGCACGTGTACTACCGGATTTTTTGAAGTTGAAAGCTAATGATTGATTGGAATCTTTTGCATTTCATTCGCCCGATTTGGCTGCTCGCATTCCTTCCTCTGTTGCTAGGATTTATATTTTTACTACGCGCAGAAAAATATAATTCGCCGTGGGCAAAAATATGTGACCCGCATTTACTCAAGCATTTATTGACGAAAACTAAAACACCTGCGCGCTTAATGGGTCGCTGGTTGTATCTCGCATTAGGTATAGTGTTGATTCTAGCACTGGCTGGGCCTACCTGGGAGCAGTCACAGCAGCCGGTATATCAATCCGCAGCAGCGAAGGTTTTTGTGCTCGATTTATCACTTTCTATGAAAGCGGAAGATATTAAGCCAACCCGTTTAGCCCGTGCAAAACTTAAGTTGTTAGATATGCTGGCATTAAGCAAAGAAGGTCAAGCGGCGCTTATTGTTTTTGCGAGTACGCCGTTTGTTGTGTCGCCACTCACTGAAGATGCAGCCACCATCGCGGCAATGATTCCTACACTGGATACCAACTTAATGCCCACACAGGGTAGTCGTTCTGAGCGGGCGCTAGAAAAAGCCGGAGACTTGCTAATGCAAAGCAATATCCCGCAGGGCAGTATTTATTTGATCACGGATGGGGTGAATGAAGCCACGATATTAGCTGCTGAGGTATTGGCAAAAAAAGGTCATCGTGTATCGGTATTAGCCGTAGGAACTGCAAACGGAGCACCTATTCCATACGTTGGGGGAGGTTTTGTAAAGGATGCAAATGGTGGCATTGTTATTCCAAAAACGAATTTACAAATGTTATCAAGACTCGCCAACAAAGGTAATGGGTATTTTACGGCGATAACCCCTGACGATAAAGATGTGAATTATTTGCTGGCGCATAAAGAGGTGGATGATGTTCAAGAAAACACCGCGGGTGAAGATCGCAATGTATCACTTTGGTTAGAAAAAGGGCCTTGGTTATTACTGCTCGCCTTACCGATGTTTGCGCTTGCATTTCGTAGGGGTTGGCTGGTATGTGTGTCCCTTATACTAGTCATGCCCATGGTTAAACCAGTGTATGCGGTAGAGTGGAATGATTTATGGGTAACAAAAAATCAGCAAGCTCAGCAGTTGTATCAACAAGGAAAAACCAAAGAGGCGGTAAATTTATTTGCAGACCCCCATTGGAAGGCTGCCGCATTATATAAGTCTGAAGATTATCAACAGGCGCTTGAACTTTATTCTTCAATGGATACCATCGACGGGCATTACAATAAGGGAAATACCTTAGCAAAGCTTGGAAAAATTTCACAAGCGATTAGCGAGTATGAAAAAGTTTTAAGCCAAGACCCGGCGCATGAAGATGCAAAATACAATATGGAATTGTTGCTAAAACAACAAGAGCAGGCGCAAAATAAAGACTCGGAATCGGGGGAGCAAGGAGAAGAATCGACGCAACAACAATCGGGCGACGATAAACAATCGAGTGGTGATGAAGAACAGTCGGAGCAAGCTGAAAACTCGAGTGAAGAAAAAGGCAAAAGTGCAGAGGAAAAAGCATCTGATTCTGCACTTGAAAACAGCGAGTCTAAAGATGCTCAGGAAAAATCACAAGATAGCTCAAAAGAAAATGCTGAAAAAAAGAATGATGTGAAAAATGAATCTTTAGCGGAGTCACAAAAATCAAATGAATCCACTGAGGAGCAAGTCACTCAACAGCGGATTGAGCAACAACAGCTGAGCAATAAACAATATGAGGAGCAACAACAGGCCTTGGAGCAGTGGTTGCGCAGAATTCCGGATGATCCCGGTGGTTTATTAAGAGAGAAATTTCAAAGGCAGTTTCAGCGTGGTAGAACCGGCAATGATGCGGTGGTGAACGAATGGTAATTAAATGCGTGTTATGAGACAAATACTGAGTTTTTTAATCGTTTCCATGTTATCCAGCGTGCTCTTCGCTACGGAGAGTCCGACGGCACAGGTCGATAGATCGGTGCTGAACGAAGGGGAAACTTTAACCCTCTATTTAACGGGAGATGAGGAGCCGAATTTGGATGTGCTCAAGAATGATTTTAAGGTGCTCGGGACTTCAAAAAACAGTCAGGTTAAAATTATTAATGGAACAATGACCTCGAGTTCTCAGCGTATTGTGACCTTGATGCCTAAAAA